>NZ_DFTP01000048.1:50158-52714 GCF_002381585.1 Marinimicrobium sp. UBA4209 | reverse complement strand
GGCCCGGACGTTACGATTCCACCGAAATTTCACAAACTAAAACCACATACAACCAATAACAAGCAACGGAAAACAGGTGAGAGACTATGCGACGGTTGATTAACCGCTGCGTGATGATGGTGGCCATACTGGTGATAGCTGGGCCACTGCAGGCAGACGACCACTACCCGGCGGAGCTGGTGAAAATTTATGTTCCGTCTTCACCCGGTGGATCCAGCGATGCCATTGCCCGGGTGTTTGCCAAACACTTTGAGCAGGTGACCGGCAGCGCCGTGGCCATCGTCAACCAGACCGGCGGTGGCGGCGTCATCGCCGCGCACTCCGTCGCGCGCTCCAAACCCAACGGCGGCACCCTGCTGCTCTACCACACCGCCCTGCACGTCTCCCACGCCCTTGGGCGTTCACCTTATCAATACAAAGACTTTACCCCACTGGCCACCCTCAGCATGGTCAACGACGTCTATGCCGTGCGCGCCGATGCGCCCTATAAAACCCTGCAAGAACTGCTCGACTACACCCGCACGCACGAAGGCAAAATCACCGTGGGCTCACAGTTCGGTGCCACCACCCAGATCAAGGGCCAGGCGCTGACCCAGTTGTATCCCGAAGGCTTCCGGGTGGTGGACTCGGGCAGCGAATCCAAACGGATTACCGCCCTGCTGGGTGAGAAAGTGGACCTGATCAGTATGAGCGTTGCGAGCGCACTACAGTTCGAGCGCAATGGCGATGTGCGCATTCTCGGGGTCATGAACAACACCCCGGACGCCTTCGCGCCAGATTGGCCCACCGCCCCCAGCCAGGGAGTGCCCGCGCATCTGCCACAAGTGTTTGCCGTTTACGGTCCGGCCGAACTACCGCAACCGATCATCGATCAGTTCGACAGAATCATGGCCGGGATTCAGCAGGACCTCGCCTATCAAGAGGCAATCAGGAAGGTGCGCCAGAGTCCCGAATACCGGAACCACAAAGACGCGGCCATTTTTCTGGCCGACGAGTACCGGTTTATTGAAAAAGTGGTGAACCCATGAGCCGGTCCTTCACTGAGCGTCTGAATGCGGTGCACACCGACCGCTGGTTTGGCCTCGCCACCATCGGCTGCTCCGGTCTGCTGTATAGCATTTTCTGGCAGGACACTTTGAAGCCCACCCTGGGCGATCCGGGACCGACCTTGCTGCCCGGATTGATCGCCGTACTGCTGACCCTGATGGGGTTGATTCTACTCATCAGACCTCCGACGGACCGCGAACCAGCAGAGGAAACGGATACCGCTGGGACCTTTCGGCCCTGGCGCGGCGCTTTTTCCATTGTCGCGGTCCTCGCCTACGCGTGGGTACTGCCCAATCTAGGCTACGCGGTCAGCACCGCGGTCTTCTTTGCCCTGAGTACCTGGCTGCTCGGTCGACTGTCATTGAAGGCCGGCGTGCAGTGTTGCCTCATTGCGATTCTGGTCGCCGTTGCCACTCACTATCTGCTCGCCTCGGTACTGAACGTCAGCTTACCCGAGGGGGAATGGCTCTACGCATTGAAAGGAGTGCTTTATGATTGAGCTGTTCGCTGCCGGTGTCTGGGAACTGTTGCAGCCCCAGGTACTGATCGTGCTGTTTCTGGCCTGTATCGTCGGCCTGGTGATTGGGGCTCTGCCCGGGCTTAACGCCACCATGGCGGTGGCGATCATTTTGCCCCTGACCTTCAGCTTCAACGCTCACCTGGGAATGGCGACTCTGGTGGCCGTGTATATCGGTGGTATCTGTGGCGGACTGGTATCGGCCATTCTGCTGCGGATTCCGGGCACCCCTTCATCGGTGGCCACCACCTTTGACGGCTACCCGCTCGCCCAACAGGGGCAGGCGGTCAAAGCCTTGGGCACCGCCATGCTCGCCTCCTACGCCGGGGGCATGTTCAGCCTGCTGGTGCTGGTCATGTTTGCCCCGATGGTGGCGCGCCTGGCGATCAATTTCGGCCCCGCCGAGTACTTTGCCCTATCGGTCATGGCGCTGACCATGGTAGCCGCGCTGGCCGGCAAGAGTCTGGTCAAGGGCGCGATCACCGCGCTGTTGGGTATGGCGTTCAGCATGGTGGGCATGGCGCCCATTGATGGCACCCCGCGTTTTACTTTTGGGGAAATCAACCTCTGGGCCGGGATCGGGCTGGTACCATTCATGATCGGCCTGTTTGCGATCTCCCAGGTACTGCGTGAACTGTTTCGGGAAACACCCCGGCCCAAGGTGGATATGACCATCAAAGGCGTGGGCGTCACCCTCAAAGAAATCAGGCGCAACCTGGTCAATGTGTTCCGCTCATCCGGCATCGGTGTGGGCATTGGCGTGCTGCCGGGGATCGGCGGCGCGGCCTCGAACATGATCGCCTACGCCACCGCCCGCCAGAGCTCGAAAAACCCGGACAGTTTTGGCAAAGGCAATGTCGACGGCGTCTGGGCGTCCGAGTCGGCGGGCAATGCCAGTATCGGCGGCGCGCTGCTGCCACTGATCACCCTGGGGATTCCCGGCGATGGAGTCACCGCCATCATCATCGGCGGCTTCATGATTCACGGATTGC
>NZ_DFTP01000048.1:32541-50144 GCF_002381585.1 Marinimicrobium sp. UBA4209 | reverse complement strand
TGCAGCCGGGCCCCCTGCTGTTTACCGACAATCCCGACATCGTCGGTATCATCTACGCCGCTTTCTTTATTGCCTGCACCCTGACATTGCTGTTCCAGTTGGCGACCCTGAGAATTTTCCCTCGGGTGCTGTTGATGCCGCGCCGCTATTTACTGCCCGCCATTACCGTCCTGGCGGTGGTGGGCGCCTACGCGGCGGACAATAACCCGTTTGATATTGGCGTAATGCTCGCTTTCGGGGTGCTGGGTTTTGTTCTGGAAAAATACCGCTACCCGCTCAGCCCCATGGTGCTCGGCTTTATCCTCGGACCCATTCTGGAAACCAACCTGCGCCGGGCCCTGATGCTCACCGACGGCCAGGTATTACCCATGGTGACCCAACCGGTGGCCGCCGGCTTTCTGGTGGTTGCTCTGGCCATTCTGATTATTTCACTTATCCCACACATTCGTCGCAAACAGGTGTCAACATGAAACTGACCGGACAGGCTTTTATCGGTGCCACCCGGGTCGCGGGACAGGGCGATGCTCTGCAGGCCATCGACCCGGCCAACAACACACCCCTCGACCCGGTGTACGCCAGCAACCAAACGCGGGACGTCGACCGCGCCTGCGAGCTCGCGCAGCAAGCGTTCAGACCTTACCGTAAAACCGACTCAGAGACACGCGCCCGTTTTCTGGAGACCATCGCAGAGAACATTCTCGAACTCGGTGACGCCCTGATCGAGCGGGCGATGGCCGAAACCGGCTTACCCCGGCCGAGACTGGAAGGCGAGCGGGGTCGCGCCGTCAACCAGTTGAAACTGTTTGCCGAGGTGCTGCGCAAAGGCCTTTGGCTCGGCATTGAGCATGATCCGGCACTTGGGGAACGCACCCCGCCGCGCCCGGACCTGCGCTCGCGCAATATTCCCGTGGGCCCGGTGGTCGTATTCGGTGCGAGCAATTTCCCGCTGGCGTTTTCGGTCGCCGGCGGTGACACCGCCTCGGCACTGGCCGCCGGTTGCCCGGTGATCGTCAAGGCCCACCCGGCTCACCCCGGCACCTCGGAGCTGGTCGGACAGGCCCTTCAGCGGGCCGTTCAACAATGCGGTCTGGACGAAGGCGTGTTCTCCATGCTGTTCGATGCCGGTCACAACGTCGGCGCCGCGCTGGTAAGCCATCCGGCCATCAAAGCGGTCGGGTTCACCGGATCGCGCAAGGGCGGAACGGCCCTAATGGCCATTGCCGCCGCGCGTCCGGAGCCCATCCCGGTGTATGCGGAAATGAGCAGTATCAACCCGCTGTTTCTGCTCACGGATGCGCTGGAAGCCGACCCCGAGGCTCTGGCCGAACAGTATGTGGATTCCCTGCAGATGGGCGCGGGGCAGTTCTGCACCAACCCGGGCCTGCTGATTGCCCGCACTGGCCCGGCACTGGATCGCTTTATTGTCCGGGCCACTGAAAAGCTGCAGGGCTCCCAGGGGCAGACCATGCTGACCCCGGGCATCGCCCAGGCGTACAACTCCGGTCTTACGTCTCTGGCTGAGCAGCCGGGGGTGGAGCTGATTGCCCGCGCGCCCGACGTTCAGAACCCCAACCAATGTCAGAGCGCCCTGCTCGGTACGCGGGCAGAGCAGTTTCTGACACAGCCGGAACTTCAATCAGAAGTGTTTGGTTCAGCGGCCTTGTTGGTGCAATGTGACAGCGATGCACAGATGCTGGCCATCGCCGAAGGATTGGAAGGACAACTGACGGCGGGACTGCACTTGACCGATCAAACCGATAGTGCATTGGCGGCCGAGCTGATCGACCGGCTGGAAACCAAGGCCGGTCGATTGCTGATCAATGGTTTTCCTACCGGAGTCGAGGTGTGCAGCGCCATGGTGCACGGCGGTCCCTATCCCGCCACCTCGGACGGGCGCACCACTTCAGTGGGCACCCGGGCGATTAACCGTTTTCTGCGGCCGGTTTGTTATCAGAATTTTCCGGAGGCTCTGTTGCCGCTTGAACTTCGGGGTGTTTAACGTCGAATGGGTCGGGACGTTCCTACGCATTGGCGCGAAGCGTGATCCGACACCACACAGCTGTTCTTGTCGGATTACGCTTCGCTAATCCGACCTATGTCGACCGCGGAGTGCACTCACGGCTTTCCGGAATGAAAAAGGCGGGCCAAGGCCCGCCTTTTTCATTCCGCTCAACGGATGTTCATTTCCAGTCGAGCTGACCGTTTACCCGGTTGCCATTGATTTCGACATTGTCGAACACCAGGTTCTGGACATTGTCGAGAACAAAGAGGTCATCGGCTTTCTTGATGGTGATATTGCGCAGTGTCACGTCCTGCAGCGGATAACCTTCGGGCGCGTACACCTCCAGCACACTGCCGGTGGATTCCACGGTAATGTCTTCGAATACCAGGTCGCGATAGACTGTCGGATAGTTGCCACCCAGCTCACCGGGATAGTTCAACTGAAACCAGAACAGTTGATCAAAGGACTCAATGGTCATGTTGCGCACCCGGATATGCTCGGCCACACCACCACGATCCAGGTTGGCTTTGAAGCGCACCGCCGCCTTTCCGCTGCGCAGAATGTTATCGGTAAAGTAGACGTGGCGAATACCGCCGGACATTTCGCTGCCCAGGGCTATGCCATCTTCGCCTCCCATGTCATTGTTACGTACCACCACATACTCACTGGGGCGGCCGACCTGGCGGCCATCGTAGTCCCGACCGGATTTGATCACCACCGAATCGTCCCCGGTGCGGAAGAAATTGTTCTCCACAATCACATAGCGACTGGAGTCCACATCAATCCCATCGTTGTTCGGGAACATGCTGTCCACTTTCAGGCCGCGCACAATGGCGTGATCGGTATAGACCAGGTGGTTGATCCAGAAGGGTGAGTTTTTGATGGTGTAGTCTTCCAGCAGCACTCGCTGGGCGTCGACAATCTGCAGCATGCTCGGGCGCAGGAAGTGCCCCTCGGCAAACTGACGCTCTTCCACCGGGTTGCCTGCGGCGCCCATGGCTCGAAGCGCGTCCATATCCGGGCGCTGCTTGTCGTACCAGGGATGAAACTCGCTGTCTTCGTTGCCGTCCAGTGTACCTTTGCCGGTCACGGCCACATCCTGTACCTGATAGGCGTAAATCAGAGGCGAGTAGCCATACATTTCGGTCCCTTCCCAACGGGTCAGCACGGCGGGCAGGTAATCTTCCGGCTCGGGACTGAACAACAGCGTGGCCCCTTCGCTGATGTGCAGATTGATCCGGCTTTTCAGATGAATCGGACCGTGACTCTCCCATTTGCCCTCGGGAATGATGACCCGGCCACCGCCGTCCGCACTGGCCTGTTCGATTGCCGCCATGATTGCCGGGCGGGCATCGCTGCGTTTGGCATCGAAGTCGGTGATCAGATAATCGCGATTGGGAATATTCGGTGGCTGGACCGCCTGGACAATTTCAGAGGCTTTATTCCAGTCCGCCTGGGTGTCATCGTGGCTGTCCAGCGCCTGGCTCAGGGATGCCGAGGTGGCCAGCACCGCGGCAAGCCCCCAGCGGAACAATGGGTTGATGGTCATAGGATCCTCACTACTGCTGAGTTGTTGTCATGATTTATAGAGGCGCTCTCACACGCCCCGACTATTGAAAAGCAAGTCTCGTCCGAACGCAATCAGCGGTCAAGCTCCAGTGCGGCGAGAATAAACGGACCGGTACCATGAGGGTCGTTCACGCGAATCGCCTCACCCACATAGTACTCGAAGGTTCCCGGCCGATAGGGGTCATTACCCAGGCCGGCGCTGCCACAGATCTGGGTCAGATGGATCTCGCCATTGGCTTCCACGTCCACCAGTTCCTGAATCAGGCCGTCGAAACCCCGTTCGGCCACCGCCTGGAACTTCTCCGGCAAGTAGCCCATGCGCACGCCCTTGGCCATGGCGTAGACGAACATGGAGGAACCGGAGGCTTCCAGATAGTTACCATAGCGATCGCCCTGATCCGTCACCTGATACCAGAGGCCAGACTCGTGTTGCACCTTCTCCAATGCCACCACCAGACGATTGAGAATATCGATCAGCGCCTGACGGTCGGGGTGGTCTTCGGGGAAGAAGTCCAGGGTATCCACCAGCGCCATGGCGTACCAGCCCATGGCCCGGGACCAGAAGTGCTCGGAAAGGCCCGTCTCATCATCGGCCCAGGTCTGGAGGGTACTTTCGTCCCAACCGTGGTACAGCAGCCCACTCTCCAGATCGCGGGTTTTGGATTCAATCAGTTTGAACTGATGGGCGATATCGGAAAAACTCTCGTCGGAGTCTTCAAAGGTGGCTGCGTACTGGGCCCAGTATGCCGCGCCCATGTACAGACCATCGAGCCACATCTGCCAGGGGTAGATGCGCTTGTGCCACAGGCCGCCGGAACGGGTGCGCGGCTGCCAGTCCAGCTGCTTGCGCAGGGTCTGCATGGCCGTCAGGTAACGTTCGTCCTGGTATTTTTC
Organism: Marinimicrobium sp. UBA4209; assembly: GCF_002381585.1. Lineage (NCBI taxonomy): Bacteria > Pseudomonadati > Pseudomonadota > Gammaproteobacteria > Cellvibrionales > Cellvibrionaceae > Marinimicrobium > Marinimicrobium sp. UBA4209. Next base: position 45,679 of record NZ_DFTP01000048.1, on the reverse strand, counting down.
ATACAGCAGGAACAACAATTTGCCCGCATTGACATCGTCAATATTGAAGTCCCAGATGTGATAGTTCTTGATCTGGCCCTGATCATCAATCAACTGATCCACATACACTTTCCCGTATTGCAGATAGCGGTCATCGCCGGTGCGCTCATAGGCTTTCTGCATTGAGTACAAGGTTAATCCATAGGTGTAAGCCCACTGAGGAGAATCCAGCAGTTTGTAGTCACGCATGGCCCAGGCTTCCGGGCTGCGTTTGATGATAGACAACGCCATTCGGTCCGACCACTTGCCGTCTTGCGGCACAGTGACGGTCGACTCGCCGGTCTGGGCGCTGGCACACCCCATGGTCAGACTGACCAGTGCCAATACCATCAACGGGAATCGGATGCCAAGCTTGATCCAACGGCATATTGGGTTGATCAACATGTCTCTCTCCTATCGTTATATGAAGTGGTTATGTATGCGGGTTGAGCAAAACGCTATCCAACGATTAAAAAAAGGCGCTGCCGACGTAGGTCCGGACAGCGCCAAGCTGGAGGCAAACGGTACACCAGGAAAACTTATCTCACTCAGGCCTTCATGCGTTTGACCTGAGGCTTGAGGTCGGTCAGCTCTTCGATTTTCACCGGCCGTCCCTCGTCAATACTCTTTCGCGCCGCCACGCCGATCAGCACCGACATGGCACCATCGCGAAAGTTGGCCTTCTGACCGAAATTACGCTCGGGTGGAATTCCCTTGAACACATGGGCATTGAGAATCGGGTCACCGCCCCAGTGCGCTTTGCGAATATAGGGCAACTCAATACGCTGGTAGTCACCAAAGTTTTTGGCGATGATCAATTCGTGTCGACCCTCTTCGCGGGTGCTGTGACTGGTCAGCCCCATTTCCTTTTCATACACCTTGGATTGATCGGTTTCCTGCTCTTCCAACCAGGGGATGCCTTCCCAGGTTTCCACCCGGCCATGCTTACCGTTCAGCGCCAGACGAAAGCCTTCAAATGGCGAATAAGTGGTCAGCGAGTAATTGACGATAACGTTGTTCGCGTAGCGCACCTGCACGCTCATCTTGTCGAAAATGTCGATTTCTTCGCGCCACAGGCAATTGTCGCGGATGTATCCGTCGTGGTGCTCATTTTCAACGTAGAGCTTGGTGGCCAGCTCGTCTTTGGTGATGTCCCAGTAGTAATCGCATTTTTTCTGATGCGGGCACTCCCGGCAGTTTTTACCCCGGAAGTCATTATTGTGGCCGTAGTGCTCCAGCGCACCGTAGGCGGATACCTCTACCGGGTCGGATTCGATAAACCAGTTCAGCAGGTCAAAATGGTGGGCCGACTTGTGCAACAGCAGCGTACCGCCCTTTTCGCGCAGACCGTGCCAGCGTCGGAAGTAAGAGGCACCGTGGTAGGTATTCAGATACCAGTTGAAGTCCACCGACACCACATCACCGATCTCCTTGCGATCAAGCACCTCCTTGAGCGAGGTGAACATATGGCCATAGCGGTAGTTGAAGCTCATGATCAGCTCGGCGTCGGAACGTTCCACCGCTTTCTGGATGGCGGTACATTTGTGCTCATCCGTGGTCATGGGCTTTTCGGTGATGACATTGATATTGCGATCCAACGCCTTGACGATGATCTCATCGTGACTGGCATCGTCGGTGGTCACCATCACCATGTCGATGGGGCCGCTGTCGAGCAGGGCATCAATGTCGGTAAAGGTAGGGCAATCGACCCCGATATAGTCTTGGGCGAACTGCAGGCGGCCCGGGTTGGTATCGCACAGGCCAACAAATTCCACGGCGTCGGAAAAGCCCTGCACGAGATCGCGCCCCCAGAAGCGGATGCCCCGGATGCCGGTACCGACTAGGGCCACGCGCATCTTGCGGCTGGCTTTCTCCGCCATGGCGCCAGCACTGGACGACACGAGCGCTGTTCCCGCCAGGATCTGGCCACTGCCGCGCAGGAAGGCACGACGATCAATCAAGCTGGTTGATTTGCTCATAGTTCTCTCGCTTTATTGTTATCTTGAAGACTCTCACGGCCAAAATGATTGCGCAATCACTCAGGATTTGCAAGTAAAAAAGTGAAAAGTTGCTTTTGTGTGATATTTGCCGCCAAAATGGCGGCCAGAAACGTCTGGGGTGGGTCACACCTGGACCGAGCCGCCCACACTGGAGGGACCATGACAAGCCGACACCGACGTTGCCATCACGCCCTGTTGCTACTGGGCTGGCTACTACTCTCCTCCCACGTCATCGCAGAGCCCCGCCCCAAGATCGTGTTTTCCTGCTGGATTCCAGAAACCGTGCCCCTGCATCAGCGGGTGAACACCCTGTTCTCCGAGTCCTTCGATGCCCTGGGCTACGATTTCGGCATGCATTACCGCCCCAACCAGCGCTCCTTGATGGAGGCCAACGCAGGCATCAGTGACGGCGACTGCGCCCGGACGCTGGATTACCGCGACAATAATCCTGAAAGCAGCCTGATCCGCATTGACGTGCTGCTGGCGCGAACCTCCATGGAGGCCTGGAGCCGCAATCCGGAACTCACCCTGAACACCGAACAGGACCTGACCCGTGAATCCCTGCGCATCGGCTATGTGCGGGGTCATGTCGTGATCAAGGAGTTGATGCAGCGCCACGAGCTGCCAAACGTGATCTCGGTAACCAGCACCGAACATGGGTTGAAGATGGTCAGTGCCGGACGGCTGGACCTGTTTATCGGCACCTCCGTATCAACGCGGCAGGAAATGCAGCAGATCGAGCTGACCCAGCCCATCTACTCGGCCGGCCATGTTCTGGAGATTGAGGGATATGCTTACCTGAACGAGGCACACCGCGCACTGCTGCCGTCACTGGAGCGGGAACTGCGCGAGCGACTGCCCACCGATGGCTGGCAGTTCGAGTGACCCGATCAACGCTGGGCAGGCCATTTCATCCGCGAGTACAATAGCCGCGTATACCCCTCTGAATCAGACCCGAACAAGGCAATCACCATGACACAGCGAGCCCTGTCCCGACTGGACCAACTGATTATCGGCATCGACCGGGTGGTACGCACCCTGGCGGACACGCCGGGAGAAGAGCGTCGCCCCTCCCCCGCTCGGGACCTGCCAAAATCCGAGCTGGATGACGCCGAGCGCCGCCACGCCGCAGGCCTGATGCGGGTAAACCACTCCGGCGAAGTCTGCGCCCAGGCGCTTTACCAGGGCCAAGCCCTGACCGCCAAGCTGCCCCAGGTACGCGCGGAAATGGAACATGCCGCCGAGGAGGAAATTGATCACCTGGTCTGGTGCCGACAACGGTTGGACGACCTGAACAGCCATACCAGCTACCTGAACCCGCTGTGGTACGGCCTGTCCTTCGCATTGGGGTCGGGGGCTGGTCTGGTCAGTGACCGGGTCAGCCTGGGGTTTGTGGCAGCGACCGAGGAGCGCGTGTGTCAGCACCTGCAAACACACCTGGAGCAGTTACCCGAAACCGACCGGCAGAGCCGGGCGGTGGTGCAACAGATGCTGACCGACGAAGCCAAACACGCCCAGACCGCCCTCGCCGCCGGCGGCCTGGATTTCCCGGCACCGGTAAAAACGGCGATGAGTCTCGTAGCCAGGGCGATGACCGCTTCCAGCTATAGGCTTTGAGACAAACCTTAATCGGTGGATGACGCCGCAGTGCGGCTTATCCACCCTACGCGACGATTGGCACTGAGGGACGGGAAGGGGAAGCCCTTTCAAGACCGTAGAGCGGGGGACCCGCGATCCGAGCCCCCAGGGACGGGTTTACGGCGTGTCTTGAAAGGGCTTCCCCTTCCCGGCCCGGACGAGACAACAACCTCCCAGGGTGGATAAGCCGTACCGCGGCGTCATCCACCACAGTATGTGAAAGTATTTACTCCGCGTCGCGGATTTCGTAATCATGGGTGATTTCCACGCCCGCCGCTTCCAGCATGATCGACGCGGAACAGTACTTGGTGGCCGACAGTTCCACCGCGCGCTTGACGTGCGCTTCCTTGAGATCCTTACCGGTCACCACAAAGTGCAGGTGGATTTTGGTGAAGGGTGACGGCACGCCATCGGCCCGCTCAGCGTCCATATCCACATAGCAGTCCGTGACCTTCTGGCGGGACTTGCCCAGGATGCTCATCACATCAAAAGAAGAGCAGCCGCCGAGCCCGAGTAGCAACATCTCCATCGGGCGCACACCGGTGTTGCGGCCGCCATGATCCGGCGGGCCGTCCATCAGTACGGTATGACCACTACCGGATTCACCCAGAAACTGGGCGCCATCTATCCACTTTACCTTACCTTTCATGCAACCTACCTCGCCGTAACCTGTGGGCCTGATATCAATGGCGCAGAAGGTTACCATAACCACTCCAAAAACCCATCACCGACGTCTACCTGTCGCCCCTTTCATCCTTCACCAGCCTTCTGCGAGGTTCTACTGGACATGAAGGCGCCTTGGGCTTATAACTGGTTCACAAACTTGCTAGCATGTAATCGGTGCCAACTGGCAAGGGCTCGCGTTTAGGTTCATAATGCCCGCCGTTAACCCATTGATAACTCAGAAAAAAGCAGGAGCTGCACCTTGGTCGCCGTATCCTTGACACCCCACATTACCCATGTGGACGAGTTTCTCAGCCATTGCCATCGCCGCCGTTACCCGGCCAAAAGCACCATTATTTACGCTGGGGACAAGAGCGATTCTCTCTACTATATTGTGCGCGGTTCGGTCACGGTTCTGATTGAGGACGATGAAGGCCGGGAAATGATTGTCGCTTATCTCAACGACGGAGATTTCTTCGGCGAAATGGGCCTGTTTGATCAGGAAGACTCGCGCAGCGCCTGGGTACGAGCGAAAACGGAATGCGAAGTGGCTGAAATCAGCTACAGCAAATTCCAGGAGATCGCCGGTGAGAACCCGGAGTTCGTTTTCGCTCTGAGCAGCCAGATGGCCCGCCGTCTGCGCGCCACCACCCGCAAGGTGGGGGACCTCGCGTTTCTGGACGTTACCGGCCGGGTGGCCCGGACGCTACTGGACCTGTGTAAGGAGCCGGACGCCATCACCCACCCGGATGGCATGCAGATCAAGATCACCCGCCAGGAGATTGGCCGGATTGTGGGCTGCTCCCGGGAGATGGTCGGTCGGGTACTGAAGACTCTGGAAGATCAGGGATTGGTGGAAGTGCGCGGCAAAACCATGGTGGTTTACGGAACGCGGTAGCGGCCTGGGCAGACTGTGTGGGGATGTCGGATTACGCTTTCGCTAATCCGACCTACCAGGAAGCTCGATCAAATCCCACAGTATCCGTAGGTCGGGTTAGCGCGCAGCGCGTAACCCGACGCATCACTCAATTGAAAAACCGCGCCAGGGCCTCACCTGGATCATCGGCGCGCATGAACGCTTCGCCCACCAGAAAGCTGTGCACGTGGCGGCGGCGCATTTCCCATACGTCGTCCGGCGACAGAATCCCACTCTCTGTGACTACTATGCGTTCGCTATCGATGGCGGGCAGCAGATCGTAGGTGGTCTTCAGGTCCACCTCAAAGGTGTGCAGGTTACGGTTGTTGATACCAATCAGTTTGTTGGGGAGCTCCAGCGCCAACTCCAGCTCGGCCAGATTGTGCACCTCCACCAGAACATCCAGCCCAAGCTCCAGAGCCAAGGTGTTCAGCGCGCGCATCTGGCTGGGTTCCAGTGCTGCGGCAATCAGCAATATGCAGTCCGCCCCCAGCGCTCGCGCCTCATAGACCTGATACTCATCGACGATGAAGTCCTTCCGGATCACCGGCAGGCTCACCGCCTCACGGGCCTGTTGCAGGTAGGCATCGGCGCCCTGGAAAAAATCCACATCGGTCAATACCGACAGGCAGGTGGCACCGCCCCGCTCGTAGCTGCGAGCCAACTCGGCCGGTTCAAAGTGCTCCCTGATAACCCCCTTACTCGGCGACGCCTTCTTGATTTCGGCGATCACCGCCGCCTGCCCATCGGCAATCCGGTTGGCAATGGCCTGAACAAATCCGCGAGTTTCCGGCGCCTGCACCAGGCTCTGACGCAACTCATCGAGAGAGCGTTGCTGTTTGCGCTCGGCCACTTCCTCGTGCTTGCGGGCAATAATTTTGCGCAGCACCGTCGGGGTGTCACTCACGGGTCAATCCTCTTGGTTCATATTTAATTCGGTGTTCAGTTGTCGCTTTTGAAGCACTGGGTAAAGGCCGCCAGTTCGCGAATCTTTTCGCCGGCCAGGCTGCTGCCAATGGCATCCCGCGCCAATTCCACCCCTTCTTCCAGGCTTTCCGCCACGCCGCTGACGTAAATCGCGGCACCGGCGTTCAGGGTGATAATATCCGCCGCTTTCTCGGCGTACTGCCCGCGCCGGTTGCCCAGCGCGTCTTTGATCAGCGCCAGAGACTCCTCGGCGTTGGTCACGCCCAGGCCAATCAGACTTTTACTCTGAATGCCAAAGTCTTCCGGCTTGATCTCGTATTCGGTGACCTTTCCGTCTTTCAGTTCGGCCACGTGGGTTTCAGAGGCCAGGCTGATCTCATCGAGACCATCTTTGGCGTGAACCACCATCACATGCTCGCTGCCCAGGCGATGCAGCACCTCGGCCATGGGGCGACACAGTTCGCCATTGAACACACCAATCACCTGGCGGCGCACATTGGCAGGGTTGGTCATGGGGCCGAGCATGTTGAAGATGGTGCGCAGGCCCAGCTCTTTGCGCGGGCCAACGGCAAACTTCATGGCGCCGTGATGCACCGGAGCAAACATGAAGCCCACGCCGATCTCACGGACGCAGCGGGCCACTTCCTCCGGGGAAATATTCAGATTGATACCGGCTTCTTCCAGCACATCCGCGCTGCCGGTGGAGCTCGATACCGAGCGGTTGCCGTGCTTGGCCACCCGGCCGCCGGCCGCGGCCACCACAAAGGCACTGGCGGTGGACACATTGAACAGGTTGGCCCCGTCGCCGCCAGTGCCGCAGGTATCCACCAGGAAGTCGGCTTCAATATCGACGCTCTGTGCCAGCTCGCGCATAGCCATGGCGGCGCCGGTGATCTCGTCCAGCGTCTCACCTTTCATACGCAGGCCGATCAGAAACCCTCCGATCTGCGCCTCCGTGGCAGCACCGGTCATAATCTCTTTCATGACCGAGGTCATTTCTTCGGTACTCAAATCAATCTTCTCGACCACTCGGGTCAAGGCTTGTTTGATGTCCATGTGTTTCTCCCGTTTATTATCGTGAGTCGTTTTTGTCGCACTCTCTCACTCACTCCCCAGGGGCGAACACTCGGTCAGCCGGGCGCAATTCTTGTTGTAAGTTGGGTCTGGCGATCCCTCGCGAACGATTTACGCGACCTGATTCTGACACGAGTCATTCAGTCGCGCAAAAAATTATTCAACAATTCGTGTCCCTGCTCGGTCAGGATCGACTCGGGGTGGAACTGTACGCCCTCCACCGCCAGAGTCTTGTGGCGCACCCCCATGATTTCGGCCGGCTGACCCTGGTCATTCTGGGTCCAGGCGGTGACTTCCAGACACTCTGGCAGAGTGTTCCGGTCGATCACCAGCGAGTGATAGCGGGTGGCCTGTAAGGGGTTGTTCAGTCCGCGAAACACCCCTTTATCCGCGTGAAAAACCGGCGAGGTTTTGCCGTGCATCACCTGGGGTGCCCGGATCACATCACCGCCGAAGGCCTGACCGATGGCCTGATGGCCCAGGCAGATGCCGAGCAGCGGTACTTTGCCGGCAAACGCCTTGATTACCGCCAGGGATACCCCCGCCTCGTTGGGAGTACAGGGCCCCGGAGAGATCACGATCTTCTCCGGCGCCAACGCCTCAACCTCTTCCACGGTGATTTCATCGTTGCGCACCACCTTCACATCGGCACCGAGTTCCGCCAGGTACTGCACCACGTTGTAGGTGAAGGAGTCGTAGTTATCAATCATCAGAATCATGGCTGCTCTCCACCTTTGGCATTCGCGCCACCTTGTGCGTCCGTTTCGGCGCCGCGATTGACCATATCGACGGCGCGGAAAATGGCGCGCGCCTTGTTCATGGTTTCTTTCCACTCCAGCTCGGGTACCGAGTCCGCCACGATGCCGCCACCGGCCTGAACGTACAGCTTGCCGTCTTTGATCACGGCGGTACGGATGGCAATGGCGGTATCCATATTGCCGTTCCAGGCGATATAACCCACAGCGCCGCCGTAGATACCGCGCTTTTCGCTTTCCAGTTCGTCGATGATTTCCATGGCGCGGATTTTCGGCGCACCGGAAAGCGTCCCCGCCGGCAGTGCCGCCCGCAGCACATCCATGGCCTCCAGACCCGGCTTGAGGCGACCGGTCACATTGGAGGTGATGTGCATAACGTGGGAGTAACGCTCCACCACCATCTTGTCGGTCAGCTTCACTGTGCCGGTTTCGGACACCCGACCGACATCGTTGCGGCCGAGATCGATCAGCATCAGATGCTCGGCAATCTCTTTGGGGTCGTTGACCAGGTCCTGCTCCATGGCCAGATCTTCTTCCGGGGTACGGCCGCGTCGGCGGGTGCCCGCAATCGGGCGCACCGTGACGGTACCGTCTTCCAGCCGGGCAAGAATTTCCGGGCTGGAGCCCACCACCTGATGGTCTCCCAGATCCAGGAAGTACATATAGGGGGACGGGTTTAAACAGCGCAGGGCGCGATAGAGATTGAGCGGCTCGGCCTGATAGTCAATGGACAGCCGCTGGGAAGGCACCACCTGCATCACGTCCCCGGCCAGGGTGTACTCCTTGATTTTCTCCACCGCCGCTTTGTAGCCCGCCTCGCCCATGTGGGAGGTGAAGCTCTGCTCCGGGCCTTCCACTTCAGGCAGACCAACTTCCGGTACCGAAGGCACTGGCGCGCGCAGCTGCGCCTCCAACTCCCGCAGGCGAGCCTGGGCTTTGGCGTAAGCGTCATCGATTTCCGGATTGGCGTGGACCACCAGAATCAGCTTACCCGACAGGTTATCGAACACCAGTACTTCGTCGGAGACCGTGAGCAGGATGTCCGGCGTACCCAGCTTGTCCGCCGGCATGGATTCCTGCAGGTGCGGCTCGACATAGCGCACGCAATCGTAACCGAAATAGCCGACCAGCCCGCCAGTAAAGCGCGGCAGGTCCGGCAAATCCGGCGCCCGGTAGCGGTGCTTGTACTCTTCCACAAACGCCAGGGGATCGGCGCACTCGAACTGCTCTTCGATCTGACCATTGCACTCCAACTGCACCCGGGAGCCAAACGCTTTCAGCACCCGGCGGGCAGGCAGGCCGATCATCGAGTAACGGCCCCACTTTTCGCCGCCCTGTACGGACTCGAAGAGATAGGAGTAGGGGCCACGGGCCAGTTTCAGGTAGGAGGACAGGGGAGTGTCCAGGTCCGCCAGCACTTCGTGCATTACCGGAATGCGGTTATAGCCTTCCGAGGCCAGCCGGGAAAATTGTTCTGGAGTCATGCTTATACCTTTAGTTTTGCATCACCACCGCTCACGCCGTGTCGCCGGTGCAGTCAAATCATGAACGGTTGTATTCGAAACAGCAGCACGCCAACGTCGAGTAACGTGCCGAGACAGCGAGGGCCCGGCTCAGGCCTTGGGGGCCAACACCAGGCAACAGAAAGCTAGCCACGCCATCGGGCGGGGTGTTTAGCGGGGATGTGCAAATATAAGCCTGACGAGATCAACGTGCTTCTCCTCAATACGTCGTGAGCCTGAGTTTACTCAAAACCGGCGCCGGGGGCCAGCCCCGGCGGGGATGAATCTCACACTTCGGCCAATTGCTGGCGCATCTGTCCGATCACATCGGCGTAGTCCGGCGCGTTGAAAATGGCGGAGCCGGCCACGAAGGTATCGGCACCGGCCTCGGCCACGGACTTGAGGGTTTCCAGGTTGACGCCACCATCCACTTCCAGGCGAATGTCACGACCACTGGCATCAATCAGTGCCCGGGCCTCGCGCAGCTTGTCCAGGGTCGCGGGAATGAACTTCTGTCCGCCGAAGCCGGGGTTCACCGACATCAGCAGCAGCATATCCAGACGCTGCACCACGTGTTTGATCAAATCCAGACTGGAGGCCGGATTGAGCACCAGCCCGGCCTTACAGCCCGCGCTTTCGATCAACTGTAGCGAGCGGTCGACGTGGCGGGAGGCTTCCGGGTGAAAGGTGATATAGCTGGCGCCAGCCTCGGCAAACTGCTCAATCAGATCGTCTACCGGCTCCACCATCAAGTGCACATCAATGGGGGCGGTAATACCGTACTGGCGCAATGCCTTGCACACCATGGGCCCGAACGTCAGGTTGGGCACATAGTGGTTATCCATCACATCAAAATGAATCATGTCGCCGCCGGCGGCCAGCACCGCGTCGGCCTCTTCCCCCAGGCGGGCAAAGTCGGCGGAGAGGATCGAGGGGGCAATTTTGTAATCCCGCTTCAAGTTCTGCATAAATTGTCCGATGATGGTTGATAGAGGTTCGTGATCGTTGGAATCAGTCGGTCATTGTACCCAAAGATGCACCCCGATAGGCAGCCAACGGAAATCGCCCATGCGCCGCACTGAGTTCCCCCTCTTCCTTCGGCTTCGCTGGAGCCTGATTCTGGCCCTGCTGGTTGCTCCCGCCTGGGCCCAGGACGAGAACGCTCCGGCGCCGGGTACTGAGGGCGACGGAGAGGCGGCAGAAACCGCTGCGGAGGCAGCTCCGCCCGAACCGGAGCCGCCACAGTACGCATCGCGCCGCGACCGGGACCAGACCCTGCTGGCCGAGCGTTTCCCCGACGACACCCAGTGGCTGTCCCTGCCCGAGCCGGAAAACGAGACGCTCGCCCTTTTCCGCCCGGCGGCCGCCGAGCCCAAGGGCGCCCTATTGATGTTCTATAGCGCGGAAAACCCACCCCACTGGCCGGCCCCACTGGCCAATCTTCGTCAGGCTTTACCGCGCCACGGCTGGGCCACCTTCGCCGTCACATTACCTTTGCCGCCCAAAGCACCCGTCCCCGAGCGCCCGGAAGACACTTTGCCCAAAACTCCAGCACCAGCCACCGAGACGCCCGATGAAGAGGAGGCAACCGGTGAAGAGGCCGGTGAGCCGGACGAGGAAAACGCGCCCGCCGCCGAGCCGTCTGCCAACGATGAAGCGGAGGAGGACCTGGCGCCACCACTGCCCGACCATGAAACGCGCANNCTGATGCGCGCGGCGCTCGAGTGGGAAACGCGCATAGCGCAGCGGGTCAATGCCGCCCTGAACTGGCTCGACGCCAATGGGCAGGGCAACCTGGTGGTACTGGTGGACCCGATCAGCGCCCCAGAGGTGATGGCGGTACTGCGCCCCCAACTGGAAGCAGGGGCACAGGGCGAGCCGCCCAGTACCGGAGAAAGCCCGCTATCCGGCCCCATAAGGGCGTTGATTCTGGTCAATCAACATGGCGCCATAACGCTGGACCGAGCCGAACTGGAAACCCTGTTCGCGGTGCCTGCCCTGCCCCTTCTGGACGTGTTTCTCGGCCCCGATGCCCGCACCCGCGAGCAACAGCGTCGCCACCGGGACAGCGCGCGCCGGCTCCGTCTTGAGCACTACCAGACGCTGGTGATCGGACGCCCCGATGCTCAGGACCCGGAGGACGAACGCAGCTTCTGGGTGCGTCGCATTCAGGGTTTCATGCACCGTCAGGCCGAAGGCCGGGAGGTGCGCCTGAACCCGCCGCGCTAGCAAGCAGCGCGGCAAGTTAAGCAACACTCAGCCGCGCAGCACCTCGGCGATGGCCCGACTGACATAATCCACCTTGTCCAGATTCAACCCGGCGACGTTGATGCGGCTGTTGTCGGTCATGTAAATGCTGTAGCGATCCTTTAATTGGCCCACCTGGGCCTCGGTCAGTCCGAGAAACGAAAACATGCCCCGCTCCCGGGCGATAAAGCCAAAGTCCCGACCGGGCACCGTCGCGGCCAGCGAGCCCACCAGCGCTTCGCGCAGCGTCTGGATCCGCCCGCGCATCTCGCTCAATTCGCTCTGCCAGCGCTGGCGCAGCTCGTCGGACGCCCAGATACCCGCCACCAGAGCGCTGCCGTGAGCCGGCGGCATGGAGTAAAGCCCCCGGGCGACGCTGAGCAGCTGCGACTGCACCGCTTCGGCCCGGGCAGAATCCGCCCCAACCACCGCCAGCGCCCCGGCCCGCTCCCGATACAGGCCGAAGTTCTTGGAGAAGGACACCGCCACCAACACCTCGGGCAGTTGCTCCGCCATCCAGCGGGGCCCGAAGGCGTCGGCGTCCAGGCCTTCACCAAAGCCCTGATAGGCCATATCGATAAAGGGCACAAAACCGCGTTCACGGGCCAGCTCGGTCACCTGACGCCACTGCGCTTCGGTCAGATCCGCCCCACAGGGGTTGTGGCAGGCCGCGTGCAACAGCACCAGATCCCCGGCGGGCACTTCGGCCAACGCCGCCATCATGCCGTCGAAATCGAGCGCGTGCCGCTCGAAGTCATAATAGGGGTACTCTTTAAGCTCCAGCCCGGCGCTGCCCAGCAGCGGCACGTGATTGGCCCAGGTGGGAGTACTGACCCAGACCCGGGCGCCCTTTCTGGCCCGCTGAATGAGTTCCGCCGCCAGCCGAAGCGCACCGCAGCCACCCGGGGTCTGCACGGTCGCGACCCGGCCCGCCGCCAGTGCGGGATGCTCCGGACCAAACGCCAGCTCCCGCACCGCGTCATTCGCCCCCGGATAACCGGCCGGAGCGGTATAGGCTTTGGAGATTTCCGCTTTGAGCAGTTGCGCTTCCGCTTCATGCACCGCGGCCATCACCGGGGTGTTGCCGGACGCATCGCGATATACCCCAACGCCGAGATCCACTTTCTCCGGGTTGGGGTCGTCACGAAAGGCGATGCTCAGTCCCAGGATTGGGTCGTTGGGTAGCTTGGGTAGGGATTCGAACATGCGGGGCTCCTGAGGTTTATTGGTTGGGGGCATTATACAGAGGACAAGTTCCAAACGTGGGCGCTTCGTACAGGCTGCTCCGCCTGGGTAACCCCTTGTGAGACACGCCGTGAATACATCCGTGTAGGCTCGACACCTGCCGGCCCCCTTCGCGCTCCCGGCGCTTCGGGACACTTCCCACATCCATGTGGG
>NZ_DFTP01000048.1:32277-32422 GCF_002381585.1 Marinimicrobium sp. UBA4209 | reverse complement strand
GCTTTGCTTATCCGCCCTACGGAACCTACCGTGCTATCCGTAAGGCGCATCGGTCCGACGATTCGGAGCAAAGTGCATCCGCCGGAACCATACCGCCGTGAGTTAAACATGGCACTGAGGGACGGGGAGGGGAAGCCCTTTCAAG
>NZ_DFTP01000048.1:5868-32202 GCF_002381585.1 Marinimicrobium sp. UBA4209 | reverse complement strand
GGGACTCCGCGCGTCGAGCCCCCGTGGACGACCCACATGGATGTGGGAAGTGTCCCGAAGCGCCGGGAGCGCGTAGGGACCGGGTTTACGGCGTGTCTTGAAAGGGCTTCCCCTTCCCGGCCCGGACGTGATGCGACTACCGTGCTACCCCAAAGTGGCACGACATGCGTTTCCTACGAGCCACGAATCAACGAGCACCTCATGTATAATGGCGGTTTTGACGTAAACCCAAAGAAGGTCTTTACATGTCGCGTTTCTGGAGTGAGCGGGTCCGTGAGCTTGAGCCCTATGTGCCGGGTGAGCAGCCCAAAATTGATGGGCTGATCAAACTCAACACCAACGAAAGTCCGTTTCCGCCCTCCCCCCGGGTGCGGGACGTGCTGACCGATGGGGCCATCGACAAGTTGCGCCTCTACCCCGACCCCAACTCCAGCGCCCTCAAACAGACCATCGCCGATTATTATGGGCTCAAGCCCGAACAGACCTTCGTCGGCAACGGCTCCGATGAAGTGCTCGCCTTTGCCTTCATGGCCTTCTTCAAACAGTCGCGCCCCCTGCTCTACCCGGACATCACCTACAGCTTCTACCCGGTCTACTGCCAGCTGTTCGACATCGACTATGAAATGCTGCCCCTGGCCGACGACCTGAGCATCAATCTGGCCGACTACCGGCGAGAGAACGGTGGCATCATCTTCCCCAACCCCAATGCGCCCACCGGGCGAGCACTGCCCCTGAGCGATATTGAGGCACTGCTGAAAGAGAACACCGATAGCGTTGTGCTGATCGACGAAGCCTATGTCGACTTCGGGGCCGAGAGCGCGGCGCAACTCGTGGACCGCTACCCCAACCTGCTGGTCACCCAGACGCTGTCCAAATCCCGCTCGCTGGCCGGCCTGCGCCTGGGTTTCGCCCTGGGTTCGGCGGAGCTGATCGAGGGGCTGGAGCGGGTCAAGAATTCGTTCAACTCCTACCCGGTGGATCGCCTGGCCGAGGCCGCCGCCATTGTGGCCATCGAGGATGACGACTATTTCCGTCAGTGCCGGGATCAGGTCATCGCCACCCGGGAATGGACCGAGGCTCGCCTGCAGGAGCTGGGCTTCCAGACCGTGCCCTCGGCAGCCAACTTTGTCTTCGCCCGCGTTCCCGAGGGTGAGGACGCGGCCGAACTGTCCCGCCAACTGCGCGACGCCCGCATTATCGTCCGCTATTTCAACAAACCCCGCCTGTCCGAGTACCTGCGCATCTCCATCGGCAGCGACACCGAAATGCAGGCGCTGATCACCGCGCTCAAGGCCATCCTCTCCTGAACAAAGCAACAGCCGCCAATCGGGCCTTGATTCTTGCGCCAAAGGCGGCTTATGATGCAGGTCTTATGAAAAAAAATAATAACCTGAACAACAGGTCGTTGGGGTCATTCGATCAGTACGCGCGTCAGGATTTCTTGCGTATTGTGAAAGAATTTAATAGATTGGCGCTATCTGGCACGTAAAGCAACGCAAGCCAGATCACCAGGAGCAAGGCGCCTTGTACAAGGAGCTGAAACCGACACGCCGTAATAAGCGGCGATCGGGTTTGATGTTAGCCACGAAGACCACCCAAACTGGGCGACTATGCAGACGAAATTGACGGCGGTTGAACTGATCAAGCGTTTCCAACGATTGTTCACCGACCTGAACCACAAACAAATCGCCGAACGTCTAGTAAAGCTGGTCATGGCCAAGCCTGCGGTGAGCCGGGCCGCGCTGATCATAGAGCGGGACCGACGACTCTTCGTCGAATCCATCGCCCGCCTGAACGCCCAGAAACAGCCCGAAATCGATACCGTCGCCACTGCCCTGAACAAGCTCCGAGGCTTTCCCCACAACCAGATCGAGCGCGTCTTTGCCGAGGGACAGCCCATTGCCCTGGACAGCAGCGCCATTGTCCGCCTGGGTCACGACATCACCCCCAAGGGCACCCGCTCCG
This sequence comes from Marinimicrobium sp. UBA4209, assembly GCF_002381585.1. Taxonomy (NCBI): domain Bacteria; kingdom Pseudomonadati; phylum Pseudomonadota; class Gammaproteobacteria; order Cellvibrionales; family Cellvibrionaceae; genus Marinimicrobium; species Marinimicrobium sp. UBA4209. Next base: position 30,237 of record NZ_DFTP01000048.1, on the reverse strand, counting down.
CTTATCTCTACCCCATTTTCGAGCACGACAAGCCCATCGCCGCCTTCTATCTGGAAAGCCAGGACGATCTGCCCGCCCTGGAGCGCAGCGTTCAGGAGCTGGATACCGTATGGGCCTTCAGCGGCCTGCTGGCCCGACAGATCATCGAAATGTGGCGCCACGACGAGCAGAGCGAGCGCCACCGCCTGGCCGAGCAGGCCCTCTGGGCCAGCGAGACCTACCTGCACGCCATTCTGCACCACTCTCCGGCCCTGATTTCGGTCAAGGACCTGAACGGCAATGTGGTACTCGCCAGTGAGCACTACAAGCAGCTGCAGAACGTGGACGAGCAGGGGTTTGTCGGCAAGAACGTCTTCGACGTCTACCCCAAGGAAGTGGCTCAGGCACTCTGGGATATTGACCTGGCCACCCAGGACAAGCAGCAGACCTTCGAGACCGAACTGGAGCTGATGCACAAGGACGGCAGCCTGCACACCTATCTGATGGTGAAGTTCCCCCTCAGAAACCCGAATAACGATGTGTTCGGTGTCTGTACCATCTGCACCGACATCTCCGAGCGCAAGCTGGCGGAAAATGCTCTGCGCGAGCAACAGTCGCGCCTGAACTACATGGCCTTCCACGACTCGCTCACCGCCCTGCCCAACCGCTCCCTGTTTTACGATCGCATCTATCACGGCCTGGCCCGAGCCCAACGCAGCAACAGCAAACTGGCGTTGATGTTGCTGGATATCGACCGGTTCAAGAACATCAACGACAGCCTCGGACACGACTCCGGGGACCTGCTGCTCAAAGCCATCGCCATGCGCCTGAACGAAGGCGTGCGCGACATGGATACCGTCGCCCGTCTGGGCGGCGATGAGTTCGTGGTGGTGCTCGAGGGCGTGCACGACATGGAAGATGTGGTGTTCATCGCCAACAAGCTGCTGGTGACTCTGGCCCGGCCGCTGGAGATTGCCGGTCACGAGATCACCACCACCGTGAGTATCGGGGTGAGTGTCTACCCGGATGACGGCACCGATACCGACGAGCTGCTCAAGAACGCCGACATCGCCATGTACAAGGCGAAAGAAGCCGGCAAAAACAACTGTCAGTTTTACGCCAAGGGCATGAGCGCCACGGCGGTCAACTACCTGCTACTGGAAAACGATCTGCGCCGGGCGGTGGAGCAGGAGCAGCTGATTCTGCACTATCAGCCCCAGATCGATCTGAAAACCGGCGAGCTGATGGGTGTGGAGGCGCTGGTGCGCTGGCAACACCCGGAACGCGGACTGGTCTCCCCGGCTCATTTCATTCCCCTGGCCGAGGAAACCGGCCTGATTGCGCCCATTGGCGAGTGGGTGCTGCGCCAGGCTTGCTACCAGCAGAAGCGCTGGCTGGACTCGGGCAAGAAAGTGGGTCGCATGGCGGTGAACCTGTCACCGCGCCAGTTCCGCCAGCGCAATTTCCCGGAGAAGGTGGAAAGCATTCTGCGGGAGACCGGCTTACCGGCGGAGTATCTGGAGTTGGAGATCACCGAGAGCTGCGCCATGGAGCACGCCGGTGAGACCATCAATCAGCTCAAGCAGCTCAATCAGATGGGGCTGTATCTGGCGATTGATGATTTCGGCACCGGCTATTCGTCCCTGGCGTATCTGAAGCGCTTCCCGATTCAGAAGTTGAAGATCGACAGCAGTTTCATTCACGATATTCAGAGCGACCCGAACGATGCGGCCATTGCCAAGTCGATCATTGGCCTGGCGCACAACATGCAGCTGTCGGTGGTGGCAGAGGGGGTAGAGAAGCCCGCTCAGTCGGATTGGCTGTGTGATGAGGGCTGCGATCAGGGCCAGGGCTTCCTGTTCTCCAAGCCTCTCACCGCCCGGCAGTTCGAAGCACGCTTTGTGGGAAAGCACTTCGCCTTTGACGGCAATGTGGTGAAGTTGAACGCGTTGGCGTGATTTGGCGGTTGGGTAACGGCGGATGCGCTTCGCTTATCCGCCCTACGGCCGAGCGCAGCGGTATAAATGCGCGTAGGGCGGATAAGCGCGAAGCGCGCATCCGCCGTTCCCAAACTCAGTTTTCCAACGAATCATCCCATCCGATAAAGAACGGTTCTTCTTCCTGATCACTGAAATGCTCGTGGAAGCCCTGCACCTCGGAGGCGACCTTGCCGGTGCGGCGATGGAAATTCGCCAGGTGGTACAGCGCCTCGCCCTCGTGGACCAGCGGCAGGTGGGTCATGCCGATCACGATGGCCTCGGCGGGTGCCAGCACCGGGGATTCATTCAGCCCCAACGGGTCCGCAATCATCCCCAGCACATCGCCCTTCTTGACCCGCGCCCCCAACTGCACCCGCGAGCGCATCACACCACTGGTGGGGGCGCGCAGCCAGCGGCTGTCTGAGGCGACCACGGCCTGGGGGATTTTGGCCGGGCGTTTGCGCTGGGGCAGCATTTTCAGCTCGCGCATGACATTGATGATACCCCGGGCACCGGCACGGATGCTCAGCTCATCGAAGCGCAGAGCCTCCCCGGCTTCATACAACAACAGGGGAATGCCCATATCAGAGGCCGCCTCGCGCATTGAGCCGTCCCGCAGCTTGGCATCGAGCACTACCGGCACACCGAACTGCATGGCCAGATTGCGCGTCTCGTCCGAGCTCAGGTCGGCGCGAATTTGGGGCAGGTTACTGCGATGGCGGGCGCCGGTGTGCAGGTCGATACCGTGGGTGCAGTTTTTCAGGATATCGCCCACGAAAGTATTCGCCACCCGCCCCGCCAGGGAGCCCCGCTCACTGCCCGGAAAACTGCGATTCAGGTCCCGGCCGTCGGGCAGGTAGCGGGACTGGTTCAGAAAGCCGTGCACGTTGACCACGGGAATCGCGATCAGGGTACCGCGCAACTGGTTGAGCTGTTTGTAGTTGAGAAGCCGACGGATGATGTCCACACCATTGAGTTCATCGCCGTGAATGGCGGCGCTGACAAACAGGCAGGGACCGGGCCGGCGACCGTTGATGACGTGTACTGTCATCTCCACATCCGAGTGGGTGTACATGGCGGCCAGGGGGATATCCACCGACGTACGCTCCCCCGGGGCCACCTTGACGCCACCAATGTCCAGGGTGCGGTTTTTTTCCCGGGCGCGTCGGCCCGGGTCGGTTTTGGCGGCGGGTGAGGAGTTGGCCATAGACGTTACCCTTTACCGCCCCGGGTGCGGGTTTTGTTGGGCTTGGCGTTTTCCTCGACAAACTTGATGATCGCACCGGCCACATCTTTGTGCGTGGCCCCTTCTATACCTTCCAGACCCGGCGAAGAGTTCACCTCCATCAGCAGCGGGCCCCGGCTCGAGCGCAGCAGGTCAACACCGGCGATGGACAGCCCCATGGTCTGGGCGGCTTTGACCGCCGTCTGGCGCTCGGAGGGCGTCAGCTTGACCAGTTGAGCGCTACCGCCTCGGTGCAGGTTGGAGCGGAACTCCCCTTCCATGGCGGTGCGCTGCATGGCCGCCACCACCTTGGTGCCGATCACCAGGGCGCGGATATCGCTGCCCCCGGCTTCCTTGATGAACTCCTGCACCAGAAACTCGGCGCGCAGTTCGCGGAAGGCCTCAATCACACTCTCCGCCGCCTTGGCGGTTTCCGCCAGCACCACGCCGCGCCCCTGGGTGCCTTCACACAGCTTGACCACCAGCGGCGCGCCGCCCACCAGCTTGATCAGGTCTTTGGTGTTGTGCACGTGGTAGGCGAAGCTGGTGCGCGGCATGCCCAGCCCTTTGCGGGAAAACAGCTGCATGGCCCGCAGCTTGTCCCGGGAGCGCCCCAGCGCGACCGACTCGGTCAGGCAGTAGACGCCCATCATTTCAAACTGACGGATCACCGCCAGGCCGTAGTGGGTCACCGAAGCGCCAATACGGGGGATGACCGCGTCGAACCCGTCGAGCTTCTCGCCCATATACCAGATACTCGGGTTGGACGGAGTGATATCCATGTAACACTTGAGGATATCCAGTACCCGCACCTCGTGGCCGCGTTCCTCGGCGGCTTCAATCAGACGTCGGGTGGAGTACAGTCGACGGTTGCGCGACAGAATGGCAATTTTCATAGATGGTCCAATGGCTCAAATCAGGAAAGGTTCAGTTCACCGGGGGGCTGGAACTTCGAGCCCCCCAGCAGAAAGGATTGGTCGCTATCGACCAGAAAGCGCGGCTTTAGCGCGCCGCGCCCGAGCAGCATTCGAAACAGCATATTCTCCCGGTCGGTCAGGGTCACCTCGGCCTCAAACGCCTGATCCCCCAGCACCATGGTGGTGGCGATGACGTAGCGCATTTCGGCGTGACCGCCGGAGTCCGTGACCCGGCGCTGGTCAATCACCGGTGCCTCGCACTCGATCTGCACCTCGGTATCCTTCTGACGGGGGTGCAGCCCGAAACGCACCCAGGGGCGACCATCCAGCTCAAAGGGCTCCACAAAGTAAGCGTGCAGCGCACTGGTGCGCGCTCCGGTGTCGATTTTTGCCTTGATTTCGGCCTGGCCCAGGGCGGGCATCCGCACCCATTCGCGCCAGCCGATCACGGTCTTGTCCTGGATATCCACTGATTTCCTCACTGCTCACTCAGGATCAGAAAAATTAGGGATGACGGCAAATTTTTTTTGCTTTGCCATCGGCACTCCCCGTGGTAAATAGCGCCACATGGCCTGGTGGTTAGCGGCATGAACCAACTGGCTCATGACACAACCCGCTTGTGCATTGTCATTTCTTACGCTGGAGATGTCCATGGCTGTGAACATTGATCATTCCGATGACGATACCGACTACATCAACGATATGCCCACCGAGGCCGAGAACGACGAGGAGCCGGTGAAGCTGACAGGCCGCGAGGCCAACCAACATATTCTGGATATGCGCCGGAAGATCGAAGACCGGTTGGAACGGCGTCGGCTGAAGGAAGAGCTCGGCTGTGACGATCTCTGGGAACTCGATTTCTAAGAGGATTGAGAGGGCGATAGTGCATCGCCCTCGACCAACACATCCAGCACTCGCTGCACACTGGGGCTGAACTCCTGCTCCGGTCGAAACGCCGCATACAGGGGCCGGGTAAACTCGGGCGCCCCCCTTACCGGATACACCCCCTCGCCTGCCAACTCTTCCGGTAAGTAAGCGCTTGCCCTTCGCTCGCGAAAAGTCGCCAGCGCCACACTGGCCTGGTTGGTATGCAGGCTCGCCGTCACCTCGCCAAAGCGCTTGGCCTGAAACAGGGCAAAGGCCGCGCCCCAGTCCACCGAAACATACCCGTCGGCCAGTGCAGCCTTCACATCCAGATCCGGCTGACTGCTGAACAGAGCCAGGCGCACCTGACCAATACGGCGGGACTTCAGGGCGCCATCTCCCGGTAGGTCGTACAACAATGCAAGATCCAACTGCTCGGCCGACAACCGGTCGAGCAGCTCGTCGGGCGACCAGGCTTCGGCGCGCAAGGTCATATCGGGCAGTTCCCGCTGCAGGCAGGCGGGCAGGCCCGCGAGCAGGAACTGCCAGAGCCCCGGCGTGGCACCGAGGCGAAGGTGGCGGTCGGGTTCGGCCTCCCGGGCCAGCTCGCGTCGAGTGTCCGCCCAGGCCTCCAGCAGGTGATGGGCGTGCGGCAGCAGCCGCTCCCCTTCGGCGGTCATCTGGATATTGCCCCGGGTACGGAAAAACAGCGTGACCCCCAGGGTCTGCTCCAGCTGACGAATACGGGCACTGACCGCCGCGGGCGTAATAAACAGTTTATCCGCAGCACGCCCGAAGTGTCGGGTCTGGGTCACTTCCAGAAAGGTTCTGAGCAATTCAATATCCACGGTCGCCCCAAGTCAGTGGTGTAGGGGAAATCTATCGGGGCGTTCTCACAAGTGCAAGGGAAACCCGACCTTCAGACACAAAAAAACCCGGCCAGGCCGGGTTTTTTTGACATCACCATCGTTTCTGTTTTTTTAAAAACGAACGGCACCGCCGATGGTGAAGACATTGCCAGCCGCGTCGGAGTCGGTGAACGACAGGCGACCGCTGATTTCGTTGGTGAAGAACTTTTCAGTACGCAGGGTAAACTGATCATCACCCAAAAAGTCCGTATAACCAGCACCGACACTGAAGGTGCGATCGAAATAGAAATCGGCACCCAGAGACAGGATATCATCATCGAAATCAGTATCCTGATAGGTCCCTTCCAGGTTGACGAAGTTACCGCCACCCAGGCTGGTCACGTACTTGGCACTGATGTTGGCATCGTAGCCATCTTCAGAGAACTCTGTAGTAACCAACAGACCGTCGACCGGTGTCAGGCCCAGAGTGGCATAAGCGGTGGTTTCATCACCGGCCGCATTATCTACGCGGGTCACACGACCACCCACGTAAAACATAGTGTCGGGAACGTAAAGCTCACCACCGATGGTTAGCACATCAAAGTCGTCGTCTGCCGCAGCATACACATTGGAAGAGCGCTCAAGGAAAGCGGCTTCCGCCAGCGGGTGATTGCGAGTCTGTACCGGAGAGAAATGGAACTCGCCATACATGCCAAAAACGCCGTCGCCGTTCTCGACATCAGTGTAATTAGCGCCGACTTCGGCCTGATAGCTGTTTGCCATCGCCAAGCCGGACGTCAGGGAAAAAGCGGTTGCCAGTGCCAGAGATTTGATTTTCATGAGTGCTCCTTTTGTGTACATCAATTGTCCAATCAGAAACGCATCGGGTGATGCGCGGGACGCATTCTAATTGGCGGCGCTCAGTTTGTCACACTCCCTGTGCAATTTTGGTGCACAGTTCACAAATTCTTTAACAGCGAGCAATCACAACGAAAAGTTTTCTGATCTTCCAAACGAATCGCGGTCAGCGAACCGCCCCAGACACAACCGGTATCCAGTGCGAACACATTGGGTGCGTCGGCCTTGCCTTCCAGGGCTGCCCAGTGACCGAACAGAATCCGTTCGTTGCGACACTTGTGTTTCGGGTGTGCAAACCAGGGAGCGAATCCGGGCGGATGAGAACCCGCCTCCCCCTTGTTATTCAAGTCCAGATCACCGTCGGCCGTGCAAAAACGCATGCGGGTGAAATAGTTGGTGATCATCCGCAGCCGATCCATACCATACAGCTTATGCTTCCATTGACTCGGTTCGTTGCCGTACATATGGGCCAGAAAGTCATCCAACTGACTACTCTGCAGAACCGCTTCAACTTCACGCGCGTGGGCCTTGGCCCGCTCAAGATGCCACTGTGGAGGAATGCCGGCATGAGTCATAACGAAATTCAATGTCGGATCGTGATGCAGCAACGGCATCTGACGCAGCCACTCGATCCATTCCGGATGCTCGTCGTGGCCGAGAATATCTTCGAGGGTATCTTTATTGTTCGGGGCGCGATGTCCTCGCGCCACCGCAATCAGGTGCAGATCGTGATTGCCCAGCACCACCGTCAGGCGGTCGCGCATCTGGTACAGAAAGCGCAGGGTTTCCTGCGAGCTCGGACCGCGGTTGATCAGATCGCCGGCAATCCACAACCGGTCTTCGGCGGGATCGAAGTTGACCTGATCCAACAACTGTCTCAACGGACCCAGACAGCCCTGAATGTCCCCGATGGCATAGGTACTCATGAACGCTCCGGTCAGTGAATCGCGTGGGGCGGTACCAGTGCGAAGGCAGGGATGGGCACATCAAACAGTTGGCCATCCTCGGTCTTCATCTGGTAGCTGCCCTCCATGATACCGGTCTCGGTATCCAGAATCACACCGCTGGTGTAAGTAAAGCGTTTGCCGGGCGGCAGGTGTGGCTGTTCACCGACCACCCCGATGCCACGCACTTCCTGTTTCTTTTCGTCGGCATCGCGTATGACCCAGTGCCGACCGATCAGTTGCGCAGGCACATCACCCTGATTGTCGATGGTGATGGTATAGGCGTACACGAAGCGGTGTTCAGCGGGTTGGGACTGCTGTTCAATGTAGGCGGGTTTTACGGATACCCGAATGTTGTGCGTCATAGGACCAGGCCACTCCAGAGTGCGGGCTCGCCAGGGCGACGCCCTTGAAGGCGGAAACTGCGTCTTACTGTGGGGGCTAAGACGCCGAATTCAAGGTGTCGATGGCGTTGGCCAGGCGAACGTAGTCTTCCAGTGACAGGGCTTCCGGACGCAAACTGGCATCCACCGGCAGCTGGTCCAACTGCTCAGGCTCCACCAGATTCTTCAGCGCGTTACGCAGGGTTTTGCGCCGCTGCTGAAAGGCGACATTGACCAGTTGGGAGAGGGTCTTCCGGTTGGTGGCGGTAAACGGGCGCCGGGCGTGGGGAGTCAGCCGAACGACGGCGGAGTCCACTTTCGGCGCCGGGTCGAAAGCACCGGGCGGTACTTCAAACAACGGTTCGACCTGGCAGTCGTACTGCACCATGATGCCCAGTCGGCCATAGGCTTTTTCACCCGGGCCGGCAGCCATTCGCTTGACCACCTCTTTCTGCAACATGAAGTGCATGTCTTTCACTTGCCCAGCGTAGCTGAGCAGATGGAAAATCAACGGCGTGGAAATATTGTACGGCAGATTGCCGACAATTCTCAGCGACTGCTCGTCATTCATCAAGGTAGTGAAATCAAACTTCAGCGCGTCGGCCTGGAACAGCTCAAAATCCGGGTGCTTTTCAAACTGTACTTTCAGCCAGGGCACCAGGTCCCGGTCCAACTCAATGACCCGTAAATGTTCGGCCTTGTCCGCCAGGCGCGCGGTCAGCGCGCCTTTACCGGGGCCAATTTCCACCAGCAGCTCGCCGGGTTGAGGGTTGATGGCCCCAACGATGCGATCGATGACGTTGCCATCCACCAGAAAATTCTGACCGAACCGTTTGCGGGCGCGGTGGGGGGCCTCGCCGTTGCCCATGCGTTGCTTGCCCGGCCGACTCATGAGCGACCTCCGAAGCGGGCCGCCGCCATGGTGCGCGCGTAATCCAGCGCGGTCTGCAGACTCCCGGAATCGATTCGGCCCGTGCCCGCGAGATCAAGCGCCGTGCCGTGGTCCACGGAGGTACGAATGATGGGCAGCCCCAGAGTGACGTTCACCGCCTGACCAAAGCCTTTGTACTTCAATACCGGCAGCCCCTGATCGTGATACATGGCCATTACCGCATCGGCCTGCTCCAGGTGCTTGGGCGTAAACAGGGTATCGGCGGGTAGCGGGCCGATCAGTGTCTGACCTTTGGCCCGCTGCTTCTCCAGTACGGGTTCGATCAGATCGATTTCTTCCCGCCCGAGGTGTCCGCCCTCGCCGGCATGGGGATTCAGGCCACACACCAGAATGCGCGGCTCGGCGATACCGAAATCCCGCTGCAGATCGCCATGCAGGATATCCAGCACTTCCGTAAGCAGCGTTTCGTTCAGGGCATCGGCAACATCGCGCAGGGGCAGGTGTGTGGTCGCCAGCGCCACTCGCAGCCCTTCGGTGGCGAGCATCATCACCACCCGGGGAGTACCGGTTTTGTCCGCCAGGTATTCGGTGTGACCACTGAACGGAATACCCGCTTCATTGATCACCCCTTTGTGCACCGGGCCGGTAATCAGTCCCTGAAACGTCTCCGCCTGACAGCCGGCGATGGCAAAGTCCAGGGTCTGCAACACATAGGCGCTGTTGGCCGGGTTCAGTACGCCAGGCTCACAAGGCGCGCGCAGGGGCACAGGAGCGACGGTCAGCTCCCCTGGTCTCTGGGGTTGCGCCACATCGGCGGGATTGAATTCACGGACAGTCAGAGGCAGTCCCAGTTGCCGGGCCCGGTCCTGCAACAGTGCCGGGTCCGCGATCACCACAATTTCATCGGCGCGTTCGGTCTGGGCCAACTGGACCGCCAGATCCGGCCCGATCCCGGCCGGTTCGCCCGGCGTCAGCGCCAGGCGTAAAGGGTTACGAGCCTCGGTCACAACTTCTCTTCCACGTAAATCTCTTCCCGAATTTCCGCCAGCCAGGTCTGCAGCTCTTCGTCGAAGCGACGCTCGCGCAGCATGTTTGCGGCCTGATTGCGGATCATCTGTTCACTCATGTCCTGCTCGCGGCGATCTTCGACCGTCAGGATGTGCCAGCCAAACTGGCTCTTGAAAGGTTCACTGACCTCACCCACATCGGTCTCGTTCATGGTCTGATCAAAGGCGGGAACCATCTGGCCGGGCATGGTCCAGCCCAGATCGCCGCCCTGGAGCATGGAGCCGATATCCTCGGAGTGCTCCCGGGCCAGGTCGGCAAAGCTCTCACCGTTGAGCACCCGCTCGCGCAACTCGGTGAGTTTCTGCTCGGCAGCGGCATCGTCGACAATTTCCGAGGTCTTGATCAGAATGTGTCGGGCCTTGGTCTGCTCCACCATGCTGTTGCCGGTGTTGCTGCGGGTCTCATGCACTTTCAGAATATGGAAGCCGGCACCACTGCGCACCGGCTCGGACACATCGCCCTCTTCCAGTCCCGCGACCACATCGGCAAACAGCTCCGGTAGTTGCTCCAGTTTGCGCCAGCCAATTTCACCGCCCTGCAGGGCGTTGGCGTCGTTGGAGTGGGTGATGGCCATCTGTTCAAAGTCGGCGCCGTCCACCAGTTCCTGACGGATGCGCTCCGCCTCTTCCTGCACCTCAGAGGCCTCTTCGTCACTGGCACTGCTGGGCACCGAGAGCAGGATATGACCCAGGCGGTAATTCGGGGAGGTGGCAAACTTGCCATCGGTGGAGGCCAGGAAGCTTTCAATATCCTGCTGGTTGACGTCGATCCGACTGTTCACCACCGCCTGCTGGATCTGGTTGACCCACATCTCCCGGCGAATCTGGTCCCGGAAGCCCTCCAGCGTCTGCCCCTGGCTTTCCAGGTCGGCGCGCAGCTGCGCTTCGGTCAGGTTGTTGGTCTGCATGATGCGCGCGATGGTCTGATCCAGTTGCTGATCGGACACTTCAATGCCGAACCGGCGCCCCATTTCCATCTGCAGACGCTCGAGAATCAACTGGTCCAGAATCTGGTCCCGCAATACGCTGTCCGGGGGCAGATTCTGATTGCTGTCCGATTGCTGAATACGCGCCTTGATGGACGCCAGCCGCTCTTCCAGCTCGCTTTCGAGCACCACGTCTTCTCCGACGATGGCCACTACGCGGTCGAGCATTTCGGTTTCTGCCAGCGCCAGCGGGCTGGCCAGCAACAACGCCAGAACAGCGGGAATCAGACGTTGGGTAATCCGGTTTGCTTGCATAACAGTCAGTTATCTCTAATGGTTAGCGGATCGAACCGTCCCGGACGCCGTAGCCCGGAATGGCTTTCTCTAGCAGATCATTGACCTTGCGGTTGATGCTGCCCAGACCCTTGAATTGAAAATCAAAAATGATGCTCTGATCGTAATCGTCAGCGTCTACCCGCTCCAGAAAGTTCGGCGTGTAGTCGAAGTCCAGCCAGCGCCGGGCCAGCAGCCGGACCCGGTAACAGCAGTCGTTGTATTCGAGTCCGACGAAGGTATCGAGTTCCTTTTCATAGGTAAAGTCATAATTGGCGCGCCCGACCAGGCTCCACTGCGCCGCCACAGGCAGGTGGAAGGCAAAATCCACCTGATCCAGGGCCCGCTCCTGCACCGCGGTCGGGTCTTCCAGGCCCGGAGAGGGCGGCCGGTGAGTGTAGCGGTAGCCCAGGTGCATGATCCGGTCGGCCTGGTCCATATAGCGGATACTGGCATTGGCGCTGCCCAGTTGGCTTTCAAACTCGTTGTAGGCCACATTGGCGTTGATGTTGAGCCGATCGCCCACCCGGGCGGTGAACTGACCGGCCAGCTCGGAACGCTCGTAGGTCTCCTCGGGGCGCTCCGCGTCCGGATTCTCCTCGGGGTCATACTCAAGGTCTGGGGTGTTCAGACCGACCCGGCGATCGGAGAAATAGAAAATCTGCCCCACGCTGAGGCTCATCTGCTCCACCCCGGTCAGGGGGTCGATAAACCGGCTGGTCAGCCCCACGGAAAGCTGATTGGCGTCTTCGATCCGGTCCCCGCCGGCAAAACGGGAGGTGCGATACAGCTGGTTGTACTGGAAAGTCAGCGGCTTGGCATCAAACAGCACCGGACGATTGTTCCGGCTCACGCCGAACAGGTCGCTGTGATCTTCAAAGTCACTGTAAAAATAGAACAGCCGGGGCTCGAGCGTCTGCAGGAACCCCTTGCCGAACAGCTGGCCATCCCGCTCGAAGTACAGCCCCATATCGAGTGTGCCCTGGGGTACCACCAGACTGGGGTCGGGCTCAGCCCCTTCCGCCAATCGATCTTCGTCCAGTTGATAGCTCAGACTTTTGACAATCGCGCTCGGCTTGAAAAAGCCCCACACCCAGTCCTTGTCCCAGGTCAAACTGTAATCGGTGCGGAACCGCTCACCCACCAGCAGGTTATCGATGAACTCCGGGTTATCATTCTCGAAGGTGCTGTTCACGTCAAAGTAGGTGTACTCATTGTCCAGCCCCAGAACCCAGTTGCCCCACTGGTAGCGACCGTCGGCATTGATCCGGGGCAGTTCCCGGTGCGGCCATTTGGCGGTGCTCAGCGCGCGCAGCTCCTCGCCCTTGATGCCCAGCAACCAGTGATCCCCCTGGTAGGCGGCCCGGGCCCGCTTGGCCACCTGGGCGGTCCGGTTTACATCCAGACCGCTGCTGTTCAGGTCGCGCAGGTAATCGTTGTCGCTGATTGCGGTGTAGTCGATTTCCGTACTCCAGCGCTGCCCCGCACCGCCCTGCTGCAGTATCTGATACTGCCAGCGCGACTCGCCGAAGTAGGGGTTGAGGTCATCGCCCTCTTCATCGCTCACATCCCGCTGCGCCCCGCTGTAGGGGTTCTCGTCTTCGTCCAGAAAACCGCCGCTCACCCGGGTTTCAAAGTGCCGGGACAGATGTCGGGTTTCCAGCCCCCAGAGCGTTCCGCGCTTGGACATGTACTCCGGCGTAATGGTCGCATCCAGGTTCGGGGCAATATTCCAGTAAAACGGAATCGAGGCCTCGAACCCGTTGCGTCGGCTCTCCCCCAGTGAAGGGAACAGAAACCCGGTCTGACGGTGATCGTCGATCGGAAAGCGCAGGTAGGGGGCGTAGAATACCGGCACATTGAACACTTCCATGCGGGCGTGCTTGGCCGTGCCATAGTGGCGTTCGGGATAAATGTTGATCGCCTGCCCTTTCAGGCTCCAGGCATCGCTGCCCGGCTCACAGGTGGTCAGGGCGCTGTCTTCCAGACCGATAAAATGATCGCCCAGTTTGGTCAGCCGATCGGCTTTCCCCCGCACCCGACTTTCGTAGAGCACAAAGCGGGCGTCGTCGAGCTCGGCATCACCGCTGTCGAGGTTCATCTGGGCCGACTCGCTACGCAGCAGAACACCCGGCTCCCGGATCTGGATATCCCCGGACACCTGGGCATCGCGGGTGGTCTGGTCCACTTCCGCCCGATCCGCCCGCAGGCTGCGGGTTCCCTGGCTTACCCTGACATCACCCTCCAGGGTGTGGTGGGTCTGCCCGCGGGATTCGGAGCGATCCGCGCTCAGTCGGGTGGCCGCCTCATCCGGCGGCACCTGGGCGTCCGCATCGTCGCGCGCAGGCGCCATATAGGCCCCACAGCAGCCGGTGGGCAGGGTCGCTTTCTGGGCCTCGGTCAACGCCTCGGCGGGCACCCAGTCAAGATCGCTGGCCTCTGCGTCACGCTCTTCGGTCTCCCGGGCTCCGTCAGCACCCGCCTGGGCAAGCACCTGAGGACTGGCCGCCAGCACCAGACAGCAAAGCCAGCGACGGCCCACCTCGGACCCTGCTGAGCGAAAAAGCGAATAGACTGAATCCATGTAGCTAACGATCTCGGTGTTGGGACTATCTGGATATTGACCTGGCCTTGATATCGACCTGGCTCGTTGCCTGGGTACCTCAGGCTGATGTGGGCCAGTGACAGGAACCGTGCGAAACGCCGGGAATTCTACTTGAATAAGCCCGGTCATGGAATGAAAGCCCGGGATTCAACCCTTTTTCCGGCTACCGGCTTTGACTTCTTGCGGTCAAACCGGGTTAGAATTCCAGTACGCAGTATCCACAATAACGAGGACGCCCCATGACCGACCCGCTCGCGGCTCGACAGGACCAACTGGAACACTGGGCCAGAGCCCAATTGGCCGAGCTGCACGCCCACAGCTCACCGGAGTTGCTGCAGTTCACGCCCCTGAACGGTGATGCGGGCTTTCGCCGCTACTACCGCCTGAACACCGAGCCCTCGCTGCTGGCCGTCGACGCCCCGCCTCCGCAGGAGAACGCTGGCCGCTTTGCCGAGCTGTCCCAGCACTTGCTCAACCACCACATCGCGGTTCCCAAGGTCGCCTCGGTAGACCCCGAAAACGGCTTTTTGTTGCTGGAAGATTTTGGCGACCGGTTGCTGCACCGCGCACTGCGCCAGCAGCCAGAGTCCGCCACCGCCCTGTACGGCGAGGCGCTGATGCAACTGCTCGCGTTGCAGCAGACTCCCGGCAGTGAACATTTCCCGCCCTACGACCAGGCCTTCCTGCGCCGGGAGCTCAACCTGTTTATCGAGTGGTTCCTCGAGGGCATGCTGGGGCTGGATCTTTCCTCCGAAGAGCGTTCACTGCTGGAAGAGGTTTTTGACCGCCTGGAACAGAGCGCCCTGGAGCAACCCCAGGTGGCCGTGCACCGGGACTACCACTCCCGAAATCTGCTGATCCGGCCCGACGGCTGTATGAGCATCGTGGACTTTCAGGATGCGGTCTGGGGCCCGATCACCTATGACCTGGTGTCCCTGCTGCGCGACTGTTACATCCGCTGGCCCGCCGACCAGATCCGCCAGTGGGCCCTGGGCTACGGCAATATGGCCTGCGGCATCGGGTTGCTGGAGGACGTCACCGAGAGCCAGTTCCTGCAGTGGTTCGACTGGATGGGGCTGCAGCGACACCTGAAAGTGCTGGGCATTTTCTCCCGCCTCGCCCTGCGCGACGACAAGCCCCAGTATCTGAAACACCTGCCCCTGGTCATTCGCTATGTGCTCGAAGTGGCCAGCCACTACCCCGAGCTGGCCGATTTTCGCTATTGGTTTGAACACAAGGTGCTGCCCAAGGCCCAGAGCCAGTCGTGGTACGAGGACTATCGGCTGGCGGGCGAGACCACCCCGTGAAAGCCATGATCCTCGCTGCCGGGCTGGGCAAGCGCATGCGCCCGCTCACCGACCACACCCCCAAGCCCCTGCTGGCGGTGGGCGGCAAGCCACTGCTGCAGTACCACCTGGAGGCACTGGCACAAGCCGGCGTACGCGAGGTCATCATCAACACAGCCTACCTGGCCGAAAAAATCGAGCAGTTTGCCGGAGACGGCAACCGTTTTGGCCTGGCGATACACTATTCTCGCGAACCCGAGCCCCTGGAAACCGGCGGCGCCATCTACCGGGCCCTGCCTCTGCTGGGCGAGGCGCCCTTCCTGCTGATCAATGGCGATGTCTGGACCGACTTTCCGCTACCGACACTGACCGAGCCCATCCTGCCCGACTCCGCTCTGGGCCGGCTGCTGCTGGTCCCAAACCCGACATTTCACCCCCGAGGCGACTTCAGCCTGTCCGCCTCGCGGGTTGGCCTGGCGACAGACGCCGAGCGCTATACCTTTGCCGGGGTCAGCCTTCTGCGCCCGGCGCTGGTGGCCCGCTACCCCGAGCGCCGGTCGGTGTTTCCGCTATTGGAAGCCCTGCGCCCCGCCATCGAGGCCGGACAACTGGAAGGTCGGGTGCACCACGGCCAATGGAGTGATGTGGGTACGCCCGAGCGCCTCTCCCAATTGGAGCAACAGCTGCAATCCACCACGGGGTAATCACTATGCTATGTATCGCACACCGGGGTGGGCCCGGGCCGGAAAACAGCCTGGAGGCCATCCGTCGCAGCCTGGCCATGGGCGCACCGGCGATTGAAATTGATGTGTGGCAGTTACACGACGAGCTGTGGGTGACCCACGACCGCCGTCTGGGGCGTGAGATTGCCGGCTATGAGGTCCTGTCCGATCTGTCGCGGGATCACCTCGAAGCCCTGCGCCTGAGCAATGGTGAGCACCTGCCCCGGCTCAGCCAGGTACTGGAGTTGGTTGGTGAGCGCGCCCTGCTAAATATCGAACTGAAAGGCCCGGACTGCGTGGACGCCCTGGTGCGCATTCTCACTGCCCACCGCCAGAATACCGGTCAGAGCCACGATTCCTGGATCGTCTCGAGCTTCGATCACTGCCAGTTGGCTCAGTTACAGCAACGCCTGCCCGAGGTCCGGCGCGGGCTGCTACTCTACGGCGTACCGCTGGATCTTGCGCAGAGCGCGGATCGGATCGATGCGTACAGCGTGCACCTCAGTCAGGACTTCATGCCCGAAGCGCTGATTGAGGATATTCGACAGCGCGGCAGGAAAGTGTGGATCTACACCGCCAATCACCCCAAAGACTGGCGCCGCCTGATGGAAGCTGGGGTGGACGGCATCTTTACCGACCACCCCGATGGACTGATGCGTTATCTGGCCGAGAATTGACCGGCCGGCGCGTTCAGAACTTCCACCCCACACGCACGCCGCCCATACGCGGCTTACCCCAGACACCGTAACCCCAATCGGAACCCAGAGTGTTCTGATAGGTGAAGTACTCTTCATCGGTCAGGTTGGTCACAAAAGCCGCCAACGTCCAGGTGCCCTCGGGGGACATCCAGCTCAGCTTGGCGTTGACCAGTCCGTAGGCCGACTGTTTCGAGTAGGGATCATTTTCAATCTGCAGGAAATGATCGTCCTGCCAACTGTAATCCACCTGATAAGTCAGCTCCCCGCGATCTCCCAGACCCTGGTAGTAACGGGCCACCAGGTTATAGGTCAGATTGGGGGCCGAGGGGAGTTCGTTGCCATCGAAGGTGTACTCATCCCCGGCCACGATGAAGATCTGATCGGAATCAAATTCGGTATCGAGCCAACCCAGCCCGGCAATCACTTCGAAGTTGTCGGTAACCTGCGCATTCACCTCGACCTCGGCACCGGTGCCGGTCACATCGCCCGCATTGGTGATCACACTGCCATCGGCCACCGTCAAGAACACCTGCGCCTGATAGCCTTCCACCTCATAGGTAAACACTGAGGCATTGAGCCGCACGCGGCCACCGGCCATGGTGTTTTTATAACCCAGTTCCAGATTGGTGATATCTTCCGCTTCCACCGGCCGGGTCGCTTCCAGGGAGGCGTTGTAGCTGCCGGAAAAGCCGCCGCTCTTGAAGCCGGTGGACACGCTGCCGTAAATCAGGGTATCCGGGTTGGGGCGCCAATCCAGACCCAGCTTGCCGGTTACCGAGTCCTCTTCCAGGCTGTCCCGAACATCGATCTCCTCATAGAAACTCGGGCCCGCATCCTGACGGAACTGACGCTTTTCTTCGGTATAGCGCACCCCGGCGATACCGGTGAGCTGGGAGGTAAAGTCGTATTCATACTGACCGAATATCGCCCAGGACTGGCTGTCGAGCGACACATCCTCGCGATGAAAAAATTCATACCAGTCATCCGTTCGGGCGCTTTCGGTGGTGGGCGCCTCGGTCAGCAGATCGCGGTGATCATCGTAGTAATACAGCCCGGTCACCCATTTGGACCGGGCGCTTCGGCCATTCACACGGAACTCCTGAGTAAGCTGCTCGGCGTCCACCGAGTACTGCTCATCAAAAAACACCACCGGCGTGCCATCGCCGTCGTCCTGCATGAACTTGTCCAGGGCTTCCAGTGCACTGACCGAAGTGAAAGTCACACCCTCGGTGACCGGCAACTCCACGGTCAATGATGAGCCAAAGGTTTTGATGTCCGTGGTCAGGCCACCCGGCGAACTCGAAGCCACCTGGCCGGGATCGAAAATGCCGCCGGCCGCTTCGCGCCCGGTCATGTCAAAAGTGGCGCTGGTGCACAGCCCCGACTGAATCCGAGCGATGCTACAGGTCGCCGCCGACTCATCCGCCGATTCCAGATAGCCCATGTGGGCAAAGCCCACGGATTGCTGGTCGGCCTGACTGCCATGAACGTTCAGCAACCACTGACCATCGTCATCGTAGTCGCGCAGCAATTGCAGGCGGTAACCGAAACTGTTGGTGTCGTTCAGCTTCTGACCATCCACCGCGTTGACCTGCCAGCCGTCATTGTGAGTGCGTTTGATGGCGGCACGTCCCATCAAACCATCCGCCAGCTGTCCCGACATCATGCCTTCGGCAATCACTTCAGCGTAGCGTCCGTAACTGACGCTGGCCGAGGACTCAAAGGTTTCCGTGGGCCGTTTGGACACGTAGTGAACCAGGCCACCGGTGGTATTGCGCCCGTAAAGGGTGCCCTGGGGGCCACGCAAGACCTCCACCCGTTCAAGATCAAACAGCTGAATCGCCGAACCGGCGGGATTGCCCCGATAGACGTCATCCACATAGAGTGCGACCGGCGACTCCCAGGAATCGGAAAAATTCACCAGACTGATACCGCGCAGACTGATCGACGGGCTGGACGCTTCGCCAAAGATGGCGAAGAAATTCATATTGGGTACTTGCTGGGTGATATCCAGGCCTTCTTCAAAGCCCATCTTTTCGATGGCCGCCCCGGAAAAAGCGGTGACGGCGACGGAGACATCCTGCATCGACTGCTCGCGTTTCTGGGCGGTCACCAGCACCTCTTCAATCACCGACTGAGAGGTGGCGGCAGAGACTGATGAACCGGCACAAGTCAACAGCCCGGCCGTCAGCGCCAAAGCGAAGCGGCGAGCGCGAAACGGCGAAGCGCCGTGGGTGAGACTGGAGGTAATGAATTGGGTGGGTAACGTTCGCTGCATGCGCGTTCTCCTTTTATCCTTGCAGCACAAACCGGCAAACTCCTCGCCGAGCACTTCACATCGATGGCGTACCTCGAACTTGCCCCAAATGCCGTCGCCGACCGAAGGCCACGGCTGACCTAACCTTAGCATCCGCACTGCCCGGGTTCCACGCAGCGCGTCGGGTTGGCACATATGGGCGCATTGAGAGGGAATCAGGTGCCGCCAATACAAAAAAAGGGCGCCTCAATGAGGCACCCTTTTCTCAGGTTTCAGGCCGGAAACGTGAGCTTATTCGATCGGAATGCTGAAGCCGACTACGAATTTGGCTTCGTCGTTCTCGGTTCCATCCACATCGTCAGCTACCAGACCAAGCGTGAAGCTCAGGTTTTCGTTGTAAGCGTAACCAATATCGAAGTGGGCATAGTCATACTCGTGCACACCGTAAGTGAACGAGAAATCACCAACTGCAGCACCCACTGTAGTGTACCAGTAGTCTTCACCATCAGGATTGGCGCTGTTTTCAATGTTATCGTAATAGGTCAGTGAGAATGCTCCGTAGCCCAAGCCGATAACGGCTTCAACCAGATCTCCAGGTCCTGTCGGACTGGCTACCGGCTCTGATGGGTAAGAGTAACTCCACAGACTGATGTCATAAGTGAACCCACCGACCTCAGAACCGTAACCTGCGTACAGATCGTATTCGGTACCGTTGGCGGCGTCACCAGAGGAAGCCCACATACCGGCATAGAAACCGTTGCTGCTTACGTTGATATCGCCCCAGACCGCCGGATCACCGTTGCCCAGATCATAACCACGCCAGTAGTACATGTTGGCAGCACCCACCGAGGCGGACACTTCGGCGTGAGCCACAGGAGCCAGAGCGGCAGAAGCTATTGCAGACGCGGCGACGGCACCAGCCAGGATTTTTTGCTTCATGTTCATGAGTTCTTCCTCTAACGTTGGCGATCTTCGAGTTTTGTGCCCCAGGCTCTCGGCGAACCGAGGGGCTTACCCGATTGTTGTACAGGTACCGGTGCTTTAGCGAAGACCGAGCCAACTTTAAATTTCCTTTTTATATCAATACGTTACAAAAATAAGCCAGCCAGCGCCGAGCGTTATTACTTTTTATGCGCACCATTTTGGCGCAGCCTGTCGCCCTATGGCGCACCATGAAGTTACAGACGCCCTGCCGATGAGCTTTGGCGCCGATTGCCCCACAATCGCTCGATCCCCAGGTCCAGATAACCCAGCAGTGCCACCAACACCAGCGCGGCCCCGGCCACCAGTGAAACGGATATCCGCTCGCCGGCAAACAAAGTGCCCAGCAACAGGGCCAACACAGGTGTCATCAGTGTAATCAACGAAACCGCGCTGGGCGTCATTCGCTGCAAAACGAAATAAAACAAGGTAAACCCCAGAAGTGAGCCCAGCGTCGAGAGGTAAAGCAGCCCAATCAGGCTTCGCTCCGATAACGTCACCGACCATTGTCCGTCGAACAACCACCAGCAGAGAAAGAGCCCCGGCACCGCAAATATCAAGGCCCCGGCGGTCTGCTCGAGGGGACCCGCTCCCTGATCCAGGCGCTTGAGGCTGACACTGCTCAGACTGAACAACCCGCAAGAGAGTAAAATCCCGCCGATGCCGAACGCCGAACGGGCATCAATCTGAAGCTGATCCCAGAAAATAATGCACAAGCCTGCTACGGCCACCAGCAGGGCGATCACTCGGCGGCGGTTAAACGGATTTTCGCGCAAGATGACGCAGCTCAACGCGCCGGTCACAAAAGGGGAGAGCGCAAAAATCACGGCGATCAGCCCCGAGGGAATAAACTGCGCCGACCAGTAGATCACCAGCATATTGGGAAATATGCCAAATGACGCGGCCAGGTAGGCCTTCCACACCCCAGGCTGGGCAAACAACCGACGACGCAGCAACGCCAACAACACCACCGCCAGCGCAGCGGCCAGCCCCATTCGCATCAGCACCGCGGCAAGAAACGACACGCTGTCATTGCTCCACTGGATCGCCAGCGGCGTGGTCGACCAAATCAATACCACCAGGCCATAGGCCAGATACACCTGCACGAGTCACACTCCTTTTGTTGAGGCAGCAATTCCATGCGGCCCCAAAACAAAAAAAGCCGCAGTGGTTGCTGCGGCTTTTTGAAAACGGAACAGGCTGTCTTGTCAGGGTTGCCTCGTTTTCCACCGCGCCATAGGGTGCATACGCACCGCCCAACGCAGGGCGCGCGCCACCAGAATCACCACCGGCATACGGAAAACGTTCATTGAATCACAGACCTCGGATAAAACAGGCAAACCTGCGGGAAACACATAACGAACCGATACATTAAGCGATGCTCACGCAAAGCACAACGAGCAAAGCCGATTTTTTTGTGAGAACATGATGCACCGTATTATTTTGTCGTTTATCTCCTTTTTGCAGTGAAATCTCTATGGATATTTATCTGGTGGGCGGCGCAGTGCGCGACAAGCGGCTCGGTTACCCCTACTCGGAAAAAGACTGGGTCGTGGTGGGCGCGCGCCCGGAGGACCTGCAGGCTCAGGGCTTTACGCCCGTGGGCAAGGATTTCCCGGTGTTTCTCCATCCGCAGACGGGAGAGGAGTACGCCCTGGCGCGCACCGAGCGAAAAACCGCACCCGGCTATACCGGTTTTCAGTTTCACACCGCCCCCGATGTCACTCTGGAGCAGGACCTGGCCCGGCGGGACCTGACCATCAATGCCATGGCGGAGAACGAGCGCGGCGAATTGGTGGACCCCTACGGCGGCGCCCGGGATCTGGAGGCACGTCTGCTCCGGCATGTCTCTCCGGCGTTCAGCGAAGATCCGGTCCGCATTTTACGCGTTGCCCGATTTGCGGCGCGCTATCACCATCTGGGTTTTACCGTTGCGGAGGACACCCTGGCGCTGATGCGCGACATGGTCGCCAGTGGCGAGGTGGATCACCTGGTGCCCGAGCGGGTCTGGAAAGAAATGGAACGGGCTCTGGGGGAGCGGGACCCGCAGGTCTTTATTCAGTGCCTGCGCGACTGCGGCGCGCTCGCCCGGGTACTGCCGGAAGTGGATGCCCTGTTCGGTGTCCCCCAGCGTCCGGAGCATCATCCGGAGGTGGATACCGGCGTGCACTGCCTGATGGTGCTGGAGCAGGCGGCAAAACTGACCGGAGACACACGGGTCCGTTTTGCCGCTCTGATTCACGATCTCGGCAAGGGCGTGACGCCGAAGGAAGAGTGGCCCCGACACATCGGTCACGAGCAACGCAGCCTGCCTCTTGTGGATGCCCTGTGCGAACGTATCACCGCACCCAAGGATTACCGCCGCCTGGCCCGATTGGCGGCGGAGTATCACACCCACGGTCATCGGGCGCTGGAATTGAAACCGGCCACGATACTGAAGCTGCTCAGGGCGGCGGATGCCTTTCGTAAACCGGAACAGTTCGAGCAATTCCTGCTCTGCTGTGAGGCCGACGCCCGGGGGCGTACCGGTTTTGAAGATCGGGATTACGCCCAGGCCGATTATCTGCGCGGTGCCCTGAAAGCCTGCCAGGCGATCGACAACCGTGAGATTGCGGCCCAGGGCCACACCGGGAAAGCCTTTGGTGAGGCGCTGGATCGGGAGCGGTTGGCGCGGCTTTCGGAGTTCAAGGCGAGCCGCGCGTCCTGACTGGGGGGGTGTCGGATGGTGTTGTCGGATTACGCGCGTTGCGCTAATCCGACCTACGCCGCTAATCTGACCTACGCGGCTGCGGCCTCCGAGGCGTCGGACCGATCCACCCTACGGGTGCTGTCGGACTTGCCATAGAGTGTTGTCATCCAGGTTGGCGGCATCTCTCAATTGCAGCTCGCCAGTCTGCGGGTCCACGGCCAGGTACTGATCATCGCGCCAGCGGTTGCGCCAGCGAACTGAGTCGCCCTCGCGCTCGGGAAACCACTGGGCGCTCAGCCAACCCGGTTCAATGGTCCCGACCATCGGCTGTACCTGTTCGGCGTGGAGGTATTGATCCGTCCCCGCCAAGCGAATCCGGTAGTAGCTCGGGCCCTCGGGCTCCAATTGCCAGGACGCGGCCAAAGGATCTTGCGTACCGTCCTCGCCCAAGGGTTGATCAATGCCGACATTGCGCAGAATCAACGCTTCACCCACGGGTGCGAAAAAGCCCGTGCACTCGTCCATCTGCGCGATCCAGTCTTCAATCAACCCGATCCCATGGTCATCCAGCACATGACTGCCCAGAGGCGGCATACGGTTGCCATCATTGGACGCCATGCGCCGCCACAATAGCGAGCGCTCCGGCTCGCCCGGCGCCAGCAGGCGGGCGTCCTCAATGCCCAGATCGCTCTGCATTGGCCCCACATTACACAGGTTCATGGCCTCGGGCAGCGTATCGAAGCGCAGATCCATACTGGCCTGACTGGTCCCCCCGGGGCGGTGGCAGTTGGCGCAGTTGCTGTGCAAGTAGGCGCGGACGCGCAAATCGAGTGGGTGCGACTCATCCCGGCTGTTCACCAGGGGGTTTGCCCTCTGCTGTCGAGTCAACGGCTCGGTCAACACCCCGATGGCCGCCAGGGTATCCAGTTGATTGGCCGTGGTGCCGGCGTAGTCGAAGTCGGTATTGAGCTGACGAACTTCCAGCCCGAGACTGTCTCCCGCCGCGCTGGTGTGACACTGGGAACACTCGGCGCTGCTCGGGTAGTGCCATAACTGGTCCTGGATCTCGACGTCCTCCGCCTCGATTACCCGGCGCGCATCGGTGCCCGTGCTGGTCCAGCGGTAACTGTGCCCGACCCACCCGGTCGCGGGCTGGTTGAGCATCAGCCTCGTTTCGATCAGCTCGTCGTGCCGATAGAACTGCTTGACCAATACCGACCCCACCGGCAGATCAAAATCACCCGTCTCATCCACGTCGATGGTGGCATCGTCAGGCAGCGCGAGATAGCGGGCTTTATCCGCCCCATCGGACCAGAAGGGCTCGCGGACGTCATAAGGGATCAGCCCGTCGCCCGGCTCAGCCGGGTTATCGGGATTCATACAGCCGGTTTCCGACAGCCACTCGGGAATCGGCTCCTGCCGGGAGTCCTGCGCCTCGGCCACCAACCGGGACACCTGGCCGCCCTCGTAGTCCACCAGTAGCAACTCGCCATCGAGTTCCTCCCCAAAGGACACCACCGAGCCGCCGGTATCGAGCAGTTGGCGGCGTTCAAGATCCCCCTCGGGGGTAGTGAACAGGCCCCAGAGCAGACCCGAGGCAAAATCGCTGAACAGATAGACCCCGTATAAGTTGTCGAGCTGCTCACCGCGATAGACATAACCTCCGGTTACCGACCGGCCATCCCCCCGCTGGTAGGAAAACACCGGCGCCTCAAAGCCACTGGTATCGGAACAGGACTGCATGACGTCGGCGCCTTCCAGGCAGGGCCAACCATAATTGGCCCCGTTGACAATCCGGTTGATCTCTTCGGTCCGGCCCTGGCCGACATCACCGGCCCAGAGTTCGCCGGTCTCCCGGTCAAAACTCCACTGCCAGGGGTTGCGCAGGCCATAGGCAAACACTTCGGGCAGACCGC
>NZ_DFTP01000048.1:0-5790 GCF_002381585.1 Marinimicrobium sp. UBA4209 | reverse complement strand
AGGGGTTGGTGGGATCCTGGGCATTGCGGTTGGGATCGCCACCCGGCCCACCGTCACCAAAGCTGACGTAAAGATAGTTGTCCGGGCCAAACGCCAGACGACCGTTGTTATGAATTTCGGTGGTCTGCTGGACATGGTAAATATCGGTACGCTCCAACTCGCCAGGCCCGGATTGCACCAGACTCATCCCTTCATCGTCAGAGCGAAACCGGGCGACATAGGATTCGGGCGCAACTTCGAATGCCTCTCCACCCTCGGTCAAAGACACATAGACAAAGCCGTTCTGCTCGAAATCCGGGTGGAACGCCATACTGAACAGACCGCACTCAAAACAGTGAGTGGGCTCAAACTGCACATCGGTGTAGTCCCTCAGGTCCACAAACAGCGCCGGCGTGGGGTTTGCCTCGGACAGGTCCAGGCGCCAGATGGTACCCCGCTGCTCCAGTACATAAAGTACCTGCTCAAGACTCGGGTGGCTGACCGCCCCGACCGGCGCGGTGAAGGTACCTTCAGGCACCAGCGGCTTGAGCGCCACCGTCGAATCCTGAGTGAAACGGGTAGCCAGACAGGTCTGATTCTCCGGCCGCTCGCTCAGGCCAGGCGGTCCCGAGGGCGCTCGGGCGTCGTCATCGCTCTGTCCGCCACCACAGGCGGCCAGCAGCAGTGCCAGCGCGACACTCACCCCAGTGTGAAGGCGACGGTGAAGCGGTACCATGAATGCACTCCGGACGGTTATTATTGGCTTATTCATCGTTTAATAGACCACCAGCGTACTACGTCGGACAGTTTATTCACAGATTCAAGAGGATTTTATGACTACTGACGCTCCCGTTGCCCTACTGACCGGCGCGGCCCGTCGCATCGGCGCGGTCACCGCAAAAACCCTGCACGCCTCCGGCTACCGGGTCGTCATCCACTACCGCGGCTCGCAGCAGGACGCCGAGGCACTCAGCCATGAGCTCAACGCGCTTCGTCCCGACAGCGCCGTGGCGCTGCAAGCGGATTTGAGTCAACTGAAAGACGTTCAACAACTGGCCGAGAACGCCTTGAAACAGTGGGGCCGCATGGACGCACTGATCAATAACGCGTCCAGCTTTTACCCGACTCCGGTGGAAGAGGCGAGTGAAGAACAGTGGAACGACCTGATGAGCAGCAACCTTAAAGCCCCCTTCTTTCTTGCCCAGGCTTTGGCGGACGCGCTGAAAGAAACAGAGGGTGCCATTATCACCATGGCCGACATCCATGCCGAGCGCCCACTGAAAAACCACCCCATTTATTGTGCCGCTAAAGCGGGCAACGTCATGCTGACCAAATCGCTGGCGCGGGAATTGGCGCCCAAGGTGCGCGTCAACGGCATCGCCCCCGGCGCCATTTTATGGCCGGAACAGGAGGCGGAGCTGGACGATGACGGCAAAGCGACCATCCTCGATCGGGTCCCGTTGAACCGACCCGGAGACCCTCAGGATATTGCTGACACCATTCTTTTTCTTTTAACCAAAGCGCCCTATATAACCGGACAGATTATCGCCGTGGACGGTGGTCGTTCGGTGAGTTAAAACAAGCGGTTTAACTCACTTTTGTTGCGCTGGATCAATTGAAAATCGACAAAAAAGGACCAATATAAGTAACGCAAACAGAGACAAGCTCTGGATGTTCAAAGGAGGTGTTCTTATGAACCTGATACCACGTAGTTCAGTATTTGATATTGACAGCCTGTTCGACAATTTCTGGGCACCGCTATCAAGAAGCTCTGCTTCGATGAACGCGGATGCGTTTTCGCCCAGAGTGGATATCACCGAGAAAAAGGATCATTACGAATTGACCGCCGAGTTACCCGGCGTGGACAAGAAAGATATTGACGTGACCCTGGACAACGGCATGCTGACCATCAGCGCCGAGTCCCGGTTTGAAAACAAGGAAGAAAAGGATGGACGCGTCATTCGTCAGGAGAGACGCTATGGCAAGTACACTCGAAGCTTCAACCTGGGAACGGACGTCAAGGAAAAGGATATCAAGGCGGAGTTCAACAACGGAGTGTTGAAATTGAACGTGCCCAAAGTGGAGCAGAAGACGCCGGTCAGTCATCGCATTGAAATTCACTGATGACCGAATGCTGACCCACTTGAAAGCCGGGCCTAATCGTCCGGCTTTTTCTGTTCTGCCCCGGACGCCCCGCGCAACAGCGAAATGAGTGTCGCACAGGTGAGAAACGCCAGAGCCAACAGCATCGCCTGACTGAAGGTGCGCAGCAGCGGCTCGGACAGGGTTTCGTTCAGCGGCTGGTTACCCAGGTTCCAGTAAACGAACAGATTCACCAGACTCATACCCACCAGGTTACCCACCACACGGGCGAGATTGAGCGTTGCCGCCGCGACGCCCACTTCACTGGAATGCGCCGACTGCATCACCACATGGTTATTCGGACTGGAGAAACAGCCGAAGCCCAGCCCCACCAGAAACAGCGCCAGGACAATAAAGCCCGGTGCCGTGGCGACGCCCAGCGTACTCAGCAACCCGTAACCACAGAGGGTACAGAAACAGCCCGCACTGGCCAGCCAGCGGGCCGGCAGATAGTCCGACAGGCGCCCCGCCAACGGCGCCACACAGGCCATGGTGAGCGCCTGCACCAGCAGGACATGACCGGCATCCGCCGCGCTGTAACCCCGCACATATTGCAGGTACAGGCTGAGCAGAAACCCGAGCGGATAACTGCTGGCGTACATGAACAGCGCCGTCATCAGGGAGAAGGAGAACAAGCGGGACTCGCGGAACATCTGTACGCGAATCAGCGGCTGCTCCCGGCGAGCCTGGCGGCGAATGAACACCACCAGTAAAACGAAAGAAAAGGCCAGTACCGCGCTCTGCCACAACCCGGGCAGCCCGGTCAGGCCGATCACCAGGGCAATGGCCCAGAGCGCAAAAGTCAGGGCCCCGCCCCAATCAAACCGGTTTTCGCGCTCGCCGAACCAGTCTCCGGACACCCGCCAGGCAATCAGTGACACCACCAACACCACAATCGGCAAGGGCAGCAGGAAGACAAACCGCCAGCCGAAGGCATCGGTCACCCAACCGCCCAAGGCCGGCGCCAGGGTCAGGCCGAAGTACACACAGGCGGCATTGAGCCCCAGGGGTAACCCGCGCTTTTCCGGCGGAAAGACCGAAATCAGCAGGGCCATGCTGGTGGCGAACATCATCGCCGCCCCCATCCCCTGAAAGAAGCGCAGCACCAGTACCATTTCAATGGAGTTGACGAAGAATGCCAGAGCACTGGCGCTACTGTTGAGCGCAATGCCCCAGAGAAAGACCCGTTTGCGGCCCACCTGGTCGGCCAGCTTGCCCGCCGGAAGCATGAAGATGATGTTGGCGATCAGGACAATGGTGGGCACCCAACTGACCAGCACCGCACTGGCGTTCAACTCCCTGGCCATAGTGGGCAGGGCGACATTCACCGAAGCCATTCCCAGAGGCGCGACAAAGGCCCCCAGGCACACAGCGATTAACACCCACCAGGGCGACACTGGCGCGGCGCGTTGCGGCTCGTTCACAGGCAACTCCACATAGAGGGCACGCCCTGCCCCGTGTCACAGGGGGCGGGCAGGGATCAAAATCAGGTCAGGACGCAGCGCGCGATACCGTCCGCCCCTGCCAGGTGAAATCCACCGGCCAGAGGTTCTGGCGCTGCTTATCGTAATCGGCCCACAGCCGGGCGTAGGTCTCCCCCTTGCTCGGGTGTAGATGGTTCGGGGCGATTTCCGCCATGGGCCAGAGCACAAAGGCATTCTTGGTCAGCTCGTCCCGGGGCAATTGAACCCCGGCCTCCTCCCCCACGAAGTCACCGTAGGTGAGAATGTCGATATCCAGCGTTCGGGAACTGAATTTGGGGCCGGAACGACAGCGACCGTTGTCGTCTTCGATCTTTTTCAGCCGATCGGACAGCTCGGCGATGGGCTGATCGGTTCCCACCCCAACCACCAGATTGAGGAAGTTACTGCCATCAAAGCCCACCGCTTCGCTTTCGAATACGGACGAAATGGTCAATTCGCCGAAACACTCCGCCAGCGCATCCAGCGCGGCGGAGATGTGTCGATAGCGATCAATATTACTGCCCAGACTGAGGTACACCTCGGTCATGCCGGTTTTTCCCCTCGCTCGATAATCAGGCCCACATCCCGGGCACCGCGCAGGGCGCCGGGTTTGCTGAGTCGCAGGCGGACCCAGGGCACGTTGAACTCTTCCCGCACAATGGTGGCCACCTCTTCGGCCAGCGCCTCGACCAGCTGTGCATCCCGGTTTTCCAGGTGGGCGATCAGGCGCTTGGAAACCGCCTTGTAATTCAGAGCATACTGGATGTCGTCGGTTTGCGCCGCCCGGCGGATGTCCGCCGCCATTTCCAGGTCCAGACTGATGGTCTGGCGCACCTGACGCTCCCAATCATAGATACCGATGATGGTATCCACCTGCAGATCTCTGATGTAAACAATGTCCATTCCACTTCCTCGTTAAGCGCTCAGCGGCGGCAGGCTGTCCAGTGGCCAGCGGGCGCGCACGTTCACCGCCAGCGGCTCGGTCTGCCCGGCCAGCAGGCGCTGGCAGCCGGCGTAGGCAATCATGGCCCCGTTGTCGGTGCAGAACTCGTTGCGGGCATAGAACACCCGGGCGCCGATCTTCGCCAGCGCGGCCTCGAGCTCCTCGCGCAGACGCGTGTTGGCCGAGACCCCACCGGCGATCACCAGCGTTTTCTGGCCGGTCTGCTCCAGAGCGCGCCGACACTTGATCACCAGGGTACCGACCACCGCCTCCTGAAAGGCATGAGCAATATCGGCACAGGTCTTCTCGTCCGGCAACCCGTCGGCCTGGGCATGCTCCGCCACCGTGTTGAGCGTATAGGTTTTCAGTCCACTGAAACTGAAGTCCAGGCCCGGTCTGTCGACCATGGGCCGGGGAAAGGTAAACCGCCCTGCCCGGCCCCGCTCGGCCAGTTTGGCGATATGGGGCCCACCCGGGTAGTCCAGATCCAGCATTTTGGCGGCCTTGTCGAATGCCTCCCCGGCGGCGTCGTCGAGCGACTCCCCCAGCAGGCGGTATTCGCCAATGCCACGGACTTGTACGAGCTGAGTGTGCCCTCCGGACACCAGCAGGGCGATAAAAGGAAACTCGGGCGGGTTATCTTCCAGCATCGGGGCCAACAGGTGGCCCTCCATATGATGAATACCCAGTGCGGGAATCCCCCACCCATAGGCCAGCGAACGCCCCACCGAGGCGCCCACCATCAGCGCGCCAATCAGCCCCGGGCCCGCGGTATAGGCCACCGCATCGATCTGCTCGGGCGAGGTGTCGGCTTCGGCCATCACCTGCCGCACCAGCGGCAGCAGTTTGCGCACATGATCCCGGGAGGCCAGCTCGGGCACCACGCCACCGTATTCCGCGTGCACCGCAATCTGACTGAACAGGGCGTGGCTGAGCAGGCCCCGCTCGCTGTCATACAGCGCCAGGCCGGTTTCGTCACAGGAGGTTTCAATACCCAAAACGCGCATAGAGAGCCTTCTAACTCGTACAGTGGGGCCAATCGAGGACCAACGGGAAAAACGAGCGCGTATCATATAGACCTGAAGCGGTAAGAACCAGTTGCAGTGCTGTCCATAACTGGTTAGAATCCACGCCCCTCGGATCCCGAAGCCACTTTTTGATCGCTTTCGGGGTGAATTAATTGAGTAAAGGTAACAGCATGCCTTCAGTAAAGATCAAAGACAACGAGCCGTTTGACGTTGCACTGCGTCGCTTCAAGCGCTC
>NZ_DFTP01000034.1:34095-35268 GCF_002381585.1 Marinimicrobium sp. UBA4209 | reverse complement strand
CCACCGTAATTGTCGCCGAACAACCCTTTGGGGATAACAATAGGATGTGTTGATGAATCATAAAATAAAGTCGATGGTTTCCAGCCTCGCCACCCTGACACTCTCGTTCAGCCTTCTCAATGCCTGTGCGGGCGGTGGAACGATGCAAAGCTCCAGTGAGCGTCGCCCTGTCACTACCGAAAACTCAGGCGAAGGCTGCCCTGTACCTACACTGCCCGACGCCTCCAACATGGAGGTCATCAAGACCTTACCCGATCCGTTTCTGGGGTTGGATGGACACCGCATTACCGAGCGGGACCAGTGGCGCTGCCGTCGCCAGGAAACCCTGCACCAGGTACAGCATTATGAATCGGGAATCAAACCCGGTAAGCCGGAGCGGGTTAGTGGCCGTGTTTCCGCGAAATCCGTTACTGTGACTGTCCACCATCAAGGCAAAACAATAGAATTCAACGCCCCGGTGACGCTCCCCAACGCTGGCCAGGCGCCCTACCCGGCCATCATCACCCTCGGACCCGCTACGCTGGACAGCGAGTTATTGTCCGACAAAGGCGTGGCGATTATCAGTGTAGATAACAATGAGCTGGGCACCCAGAGTGGCGAGAATTCACGAGGAAATGGTCTGTTTTACGACCTGTACGGCAAGGACCACAGTGCCAGTTCCATGACCGCCTGGGCCTGGGGCGTGAGCCGACTGATCGACGTGCTACAGGAATCGGATGAAGGGTTGATAGCGGCGAACCGCTTGGCCGTTACCGGCTGCTCTCGTAATGGCAAGGGCGCCTTATTGGCCGGAGCACTGGATGAGCGGGTCGCACTGACCATTCCCCAGGAGTCCGGCGCCGGTGGTGCGGTCGCCTGGCGAGTGGCTCAGGCCATGGCGGAGGAAGGTGTTAACGTTCAGACCCTGAGTCATGCCGCCGGTGAACAGCCCTGGTTTCGGGCCGGTTTCGGCAGTGAGTTTGGGAACAACAAGGTCACCCGCCTCCCCTTCGATCAACACCAGCTCATGGGGTTGGTAGCACCGCGCGGCCTACTGGTGCTGGATAACGACATCGACTGGTTGGGCCCCATTCCGGCCTATATAGGAACCTCAGCCGCGAGGGAGATCTATCGTGCCCTGGGCGTCGAAGCCAATATAGCCTACTCGGAGAACGGCGGTCATCGTCACTGTGC
>NZ_DFTP01000034.1:33614-33890 GCF_002381585.1 Marinimicrobium sp. UBA4209 | reverse complement strand
AATAAAACGGCGGGTAGAGACTCTACCCGCCGTTTTATTATGGCAATCACCAGGAATTGTGGCAGATTCCTAGACGTCCAGGTTCGCCACGGCCAGTGCATTGGATTCAATGAACTCCCGGCGCGGCTCCACATGGTCGCCCATCAGGGTGGTAAAGATTTGATCGGCGGCAATGGCATCCTGCACCGTTACCCGCAGCATACGCCGCGTTTCCGGGTTCATGGTGGTATCCCACAGCTGTTCGGGGTTCATTTCACCCAGCCCCTTATAGCGCTG
>NZ_DFTP01000034.1:32860-33482 GCF_002381585.1 Marinimicrobium sp. UBA4209 | reverse complement strand
GCTGATGGCCTGGGTCTTTTCGCCGCGCTGGATATAGGCGCCATCCTCGATTAGGGTCACCAACTTTTCGCCCAGGGACATGATCGCCCTGTATTCACCAGAGTGAAAGAAGTCATGGGTGAACGGGTAGTGGTGCGACAGGCCGTGGGCAATGATCTCGATCTGCGGCAGGAACAGGTGACGCTCGGTGTCTTCGCGCACGGTAATCAGATACCGCTGGCTACCATCGCGGGTATCCAGGCTCAGACGGGCCAGCAATTGATCGCACCACTGCTGGATATGCCCCTGGTCGGTCAGGTGCTCGGGCGTCAGGGACGGCAGGTACACCATCTGTTCCAGAATCTCGCGCGGATACAGGCGGGACAGGCGCTCAATAGTGTCCATGACCGAGCGGTATTCGTACACCAGCTTCTCCAGCCCTTCACCACTGATGCCCGGGGCATCGGCGTTGACGTGCAGGCTGGAGCCCTCCAGGGCGGACTGGGTCAAAAATGCGGTCAGCGCCGCTTCATCCTTCAGATACTGCTCGAACTTGCCCTTGCTGATTTTATACAGCGGCGGCTGGGCGATGTAGACGTGGCCCCGCTCGATCAGCTCGCGCATCTGACGGAAGAAGAAGGTC
>NZ_DFTP01000034.1:7536-32826 GCF_002381585.1 Marinimicrobium sp. UBA4209 | reverse complement strand
GCGTCCGTCATGATGATGATGCGGTGGTAACGCAGTTTGTCGGGATCGAACTCCTGCTTGCCGATACCGCAACCCAGAGCGGTAATGAGCGTGCCCACTTCGGCGCTGGAGAGCATTTTATCGAACCGGGCCTTCTCAACGTTCAGGATCTTACCCTTCAGGGGCAGGATCGCCTGGGTCTTGCGTGCCCTGCCCTGCTTGGCAGAACCACCGGCGGAGTCACCCTCCACCAGGTAGACTTCAGATAATGCCGGGTCTTTCTCCTGACAGTCCGCCAGCTTGCCGGGGAGGCCGGCAATGTCCAGAGCGCCTTTGCGACGGGTCATTTCCCGGGCCTTACGGGCCGCCTCACGGGCGCGGGCGGCATCGATCATCTTGCTCACGACCGCCTTGGCTTCGTTCGGGTTTTCCAGCAGATACTCACCGAAGATCTGGTTCATTTCCTGCTCAACGGCGGTCTTCACCTCGGAAGATACCAGCTTGTCTTTGGTCTGGGAGGAGAATTTCGGGTCCGGGACCTTCACGGAAATGATCGCGGTCAGGCCTTCCCGGGCATCGTCACCGGTAGTGGATACCTTGGCTTTGGCGGACAGGCCTTCCCGTTCAATATAGGCGTTCAGGGTACGGGTCAGTGCCGCGCGGAAGCCCGCCAGGTGGGTGCCGCCATCGCGCTGGGGAATGTTGTTGGTGTAGCAGAACAGGTTTTCCTGGAAGGAGTCGTTCCACTGGAGGGCAATTTCCACCCCAATGCCGTCTTCCCGCTCAGCGGAGACAATGTGGACGGTCTTGTTGATCGGGGTTTTGTTGGCGTTCAGGTGCTCAACGAAGGCTCTCAGACCGCCTTCATACTGGTAAACCTCTTCCTTCCCGGAGCGCTCATCCTTCAGAACAATTCGAACACCGGAGTTCAGGAACGACAGTTCCCGCAGGCGCTTGGCCAGCAGCTCATACTCAAACTTGATATTGGTAAAGGTTTCCGCCGACGGTTTGAAGTGCAGTTCGGTGCCCGAACTATCGGTTTCACCCACGATGGCCAGGGGCGACTGAGGAACGCCGTGCTTATACACCTGCTCATGGACCTTACCGCCACGGCGGATGGTCAGCTTCAGCTCTTCGGACAGGGCGTTAACCACCGAAACCCCCACGCCGTGCAGGCCGCCAGACACTTTATAGGTGTTGTCATCGAACTTACCGCCCGCATGGAGGACGGTCATGATGACCTCGGCCGCCGATACACCCTCTTCGTGCATTTCGGTGGGAATACCGCGTCCGTTATCGGAGACAGAGACAGTCTCATCCGGGTGGATGACAACGCGAATTTCCGAACAGTGACCGGCCAGGGCCTCGTCAATGGAGTTATCCACGATCTCAAACACCATATGGTGCAGGCCGGAACCATCGTCCGTGTCGCCGATGTACATACCGGGCCGTTTGCGGACCGCGTCCAGGCCCTTCAGGACCTTAATACTGGACGAGTCGTAATTTTTCTCTTCTGACATAAACTAGCTCCGATTTCACTGCTGTTCGGTATTCACGTCCGCGGTGACAGTACCCTGTTCCACGTGGAACACTCTGGTTATAGCGTCTGGCCGGTCTTGCCAATCCGCCAGAAGCGACGGCTTATCAACACCGGTAATAAATACTTGAGTCTCAAGCTTATCGAGCCAATCCACCAACGTAGCCCGGTGATCCCCGTCGAGCTCTGCCGGCAGATCATCGACGAGGTAAATACACCGACCGCCGGTTTCCTGGGCGTAGACATAGCCCTGTGCGATTTTGAGCGCACAGACCACCAGCTTCTGCTGACCTCGAGACAGAATATCCCCGGCTGGTTGCCCTTCGACATTGATTCGAAGATCAGCCCGATGACTGCCGGATTGGGTATACCCCATTTGGCGGTCCCGTTCGAAGTTATCCGCAAGCACTTCCTGGTAGGAGCGGTTTTTATCCCACCCTCTCTGATAGGACAGGCTGACGCCGGGGATGCGAATAAACTCTTCAAGCAACCTGAGAAAAACCGGCCGGAATCGCTCAATGGTTTTCTCACGGCACTCGTGGATCTGTTGAGTAAGATTGGACAGCTCACGGTCCCAAACGCTCAACTCACTGGTTTCTATTCTATCACGTCGCAACAGGCTATTGCGTTGTTTCAGACAGCGCTGTGCGGCCTTCCAGGCGGGAAAGAACGAAGGTTCCACGTGAAACACCAGCCAATCCATAAACTGCCGGCGGACCTTGGGACTTCCCTCCAAAAGCAGAAAGGTATGGGCGTCGATGACCTGCAGGGGAAGCATCGCGGCCAATTCCGCCAGAGAGCCCACCGCCCGGCCATTTACCTTGAAGTTGACCTCTCCGGTCAGAGCGCGTTGCAAGCCCACCGGGATTCGGCTTCCCTGGTGCTGAATCTCGGCAAACACCGTGAATTGCTCTCTGCCCCACTGAATCAGCGGCTTGTGCTTGTGACTTCTGAACGAGCGGCCGAGGGCCAAGGTATGAACCGCCTCCAGTACGCTGGTTTTACCGGAGCCGTTTTGACCGTAAATGAGGTTGGTGCGTGGAGAGGGA
Organism: Marinimicrobium sp. UBA4209; assembly: GCF_002381585.1. Classification (NCBI taxonomy): domain Bacteria; kingdom Pseudomonadati; phylum Pseudomonadota; class Gammaproteobacteria; order Cellvibrionales; family Cellvibrionaceae; genus Marinimicrobium; species Marinimicrobium sp. UBA4209. The sequence goes on along the minus strand of NZ_DFTP01000034.1, from coordinate 30,261 downwards.
GTCAGGCTCACACTCTCCAGATTTCGCAAAGATTGGATACTCAGGCGGGATACAGACATAAAGGGCGCCGAGACGCCTCTATCAGAGGCGCATCGGCATTACGACGTAAAGCGAATCTCCATCCTCGGGCTCCTCAAGCAGCGCACTGCTGTTGGCATCGGACAGGGTCATCTTGATGTGATCCGCGGAAATGACATTGGCCACATCCTGCAGGTAGCTCACGTTGAACCCCATCTCCAGGGAGTCGCCGCTGTAATCCACCGCCACCTGCTCTTCCGCTTCTTCCTGCTCGGGGTTATTGGCCACAATCGTCATGACCCCATCGTCGAGCAACAAGCGTACACCGCGGTACTTCTCATTGGAGAGAATGGCGGTGCGACCAAAGGCCTGCTTGAGCTCGGAACGGGGACCGAACACCACCTTGTCGCCACCGCGAGGCAGCACGCGCTCGTAATCGGGAAACTTGCCGTCCACCAGCTTGGAGGTAAAGGTGTAATCGCCGGTCGCCACCCGGATATGGTTGGCGCTCAAGGTAACATCCACGGTATCGTCGATATCATCCACCAGACGGGAGAGCTCCAACACACCCTTACGGGGCAGAATCGCCTGAATGGTGTCCTCGACGCTCACGGGCACCGGGCGGGTGCACATCGCCATGCGGTGACCATCGGTGGCCACGGCCCGCAACTGACCCTCTTTGACCTCCCACAGCATGCCATTCAGATAATAGCGGACATCCTGTTGTGCCATGGCAAACGCGGTGCGCTCGATCAACCGCTTGATCTCCCGCTGGGGGCAGGCAAACTGCAGATCGCTGGGGCCGTCTTCCACATTGGGGAAGTCACTGGCCGGGAGCGTTGATAGGGTAAACCGACTGCGGCCGCTCTTTACCACCATCCGCTGCTCATCCTGTGCGAACTCGATGCTGGCACCTTCCGGCAAAGAGCGGCAGATATCGACCAATTTGCGCGCGGGAACCGTTACTTCGCCGGCATCGGCCGGAGCCTCCAGCGGCACCCGGGCGACGATTTCCACTTCCAGGTCGGTGCCGGTCAGAGACAACTGTTCACCATCAATCACCATCAACACATTGGACAACACCGGCAGCGTTTGGCGGCGTTCTACCACCCCTCCGACCAGCTGCAGGGGCTTCAACAAAGCTTCGCGGGACACGACAAATTTCATTGGGTCTCTTCCTGTTATTCCTGTTAGGTGTTTTCCTGAATCAGGGATTCACGGTGAACAATCAAGTCGTCAGGGAGCGCAGCAGATTCTTCATATCCTCCCGGATATCCGCATCCTCTTCCTGCATCTGTTTTATTTTGCGACAGGCGTGCAAAACGGTGGTGTGGTCCCGCCCCCCAAACGCCTCGCCAATTTCCGGCAGGCTATGGTTGGTCAGCTCCTTCGCCAGGGCCATGGCCACCTGGCGCGGGCGAGCCACAGAGCGGCTGCGTCGCTTGGACAGCAGATCGTTCAGCTTGATCTTGTAGTACTCACCCACCACCCGTTGGATATTATCTATGCCCACCTGCTTATCCTGCAAGGCGAGCAGATCCTTCAGCGCTTCGCGCACCAGATCCACATCAATAGGCCGCCCGGTGAACTGAGCGTTCGCCACTACCCGCTTCAAAGCGCCTTCCAGCTCACGCACATTGGAGCGAATGCGCTGGGCAATAAAAAACGCCGCTTCGTGGGGTAAATCGATGTGGCTCTGATCGGCCTTCTTCATCAGAATCGCCACCCGGGTTTCCAGCTCCGGAGGCTCCACTGCCACCGTCAGCCCCCAGCCGAACCGACTTTTCAGCCGCTCTTCCAGGCCATTGATTTCCTTCGGATAGCGATCGCAGGTCAAAATGATCTGCTGGCCACCTTCAAGCAGCGAGTTGAAGGTATGAAAGAACTCCTCCTGAGACCGTTCTTTGCCGGCAAAAAACTGGATATCGTCAATCAACAGTGCATCGACAGAACGATAATAGCGCTTGAAGTCATTGATGGCATTGAGCTGCAGCGCCTTGACCATATCGGCCACAAACCGCTCCGAGTGCAGGTAAATCACCTTGGCATTGGGATTCTTGTCGACCAACGCATTACCCACTGCCTGCATCAAGTGGGTCTTACCCAGGCCGACACCACCATATATAAAGAGGGGGTTATAGGAACCGCCGGGGTTCTCGGCCACCTGTCGTGCTGCGGCCAACCCCAATTGGTTCGACTTACCTTCGACAAAGCTGGTGAAGTTGAACGTCCGGTTGAGGTTGTTGTTGTGCTTGAGCGCCCCTTCCACCTCAACCGTATTATTGACCGATGGTTGAGGGGCGGGCTCGGCCACCGGTGGGGCCTCGGGCCTCTGCCCCGCCGGCGCTTCACTGGGTGCGGATCCGCCCATTCGACCAAAACCCGACGGTTCCGCTCCCAGGGATTCACCAAAAGAGGCTCCGGTACCGGGTTGTCCCTGCGGGTACACCGGCCTGGTCGAGGATTGATTGACCGGGCGTCGCGTCCCGACGCCCCCGGGGCGGGAACCGATACCCACCTCAACACTGAGGGGTTGGTCGGATTGAAAATCCTCAACCAGCTCGCGAATTCGGTGCAGAAACTTCTCGTTGACCCAGTCGCACACGAACCGGTTGGGCGCCAACAGCCTGAGTTGCCCGGATTCCGCATCGGCATCTATCTGCAGCGGCCGTATCCAGGTATTGAACTGCTGGGGAGGCAGCTCGTCCTGTAGACTCGACGCGCAAAGTTTCCAAACAGATTCCGGCAAAACCGCTTCCCCCCGGTGCATTATTATCCAAAAAAACGGATGCTAGTGTACTCTCTATAAAAGTAGTTATCCACAGTCCGGGAATCTTTTTTTCCGCATAATTTTTGTTATTACCAGTGTCTTTTCAATAAGTTATCTGAGCAACCGTTCTACCTTTACCCACAGATACAGCCTTAAAAACCGGTCATTTTTTAACCACAAACTGTGGATAACCTGTTATTATCCTATTGACAAGCACCGCATAACCGGGAATAACTGCATACCCTGTTTTATTTAGGCAGAAAAACCGAGAAACCCCCATCAATCCGTTGCCTTTAGCCCCGATTTTCTATAAAATCGCGCCTCTTTTCCCGCCTGGTGCGGGTTTACCAGGAATTCGAACGGCAGGTTACTTCCATGAAAAGAACATTTCAGCCCAGCGTACTGAAGCGTAAGCGCACCCACGGTTTCCGTGCTCGCATGGCCACCAAAAACGGTCGCGCTGTACTGGCTCGTCGTCGTGCCAAAGGTCGCAAGGCTCTGGCCGTATAAGCGTGCCCGCCTTTGCGCTGCACCGTTTATAGTTGTCAGAGTTAAGTGGCTTCCCAGGCTTTTCCCAAAGCACATCGGCTGCTTACCTCTGACGACTTTCAAGCGGTTTTCGCGGACGCCCCGTTTCGCGCCTCCCACAAGCATTTCCTGATATTGGCACGACCCAATAAGCACACCGCTGCTCGCCTCGGGTTGATCATCGCCAAAAAACACATCCGCAACGCCACCGAACGCAATCGGATGAAACGTCTTATTCGGGAAACTTTTCGTCGCCAACCACCGAACTTTTCCGGTATTGATGTTATTGTATTGGCGCGAAAGGGCATGGACAGTCTGGATAACCGCACCCTAATCGATCAACTGGACCGACAGTGGTTGCGCATTGCCCGCAAAGCACTGGCGGCTTCCGCCTCCGAATCGACAGGTTGACCCCATGCGTTGGCTGGCACTTCGACTGATTTGGCTCTACCGTTACCTGCTCAGTCCCTGGGTGGGCAATCAGTGCCGTTTCTATCCAAGCTGCTCCCACTACGCTGAAGAGGCGATCGCACGTCACGGATTCCTTCGCGGGGGTTATCTAACCGTTCGCCGACTATTAAAATGCCACCCTTGGCATCCAGGGGGCGAGGATCCTGTTCCGGCCCACCCCAATCACTCACACCCTACTGATGGCAGTAAATAAAGATGGATTGGCAAAAAACCCTGTTAATCACGGCCATGTGCGCCGTCGTGTTCACTCTGGTTATCCGCTACAACGACTTTCAGGAAAACCTCGCGGAAACCTCCAGCCAGACGCGCTCGGAGCAGACCGCTTCCAATGACAACGACAGCGGCATTCCGGACGCAACCGATACCGCCAGCGAGCTGCCTTCAGCCCCGGGGGATTCGGCCGACGATGCCGAGGTACCAAGTCAATCGAACACCGCCCGCCAACCCATTCGTGTCGAGACCGACACCCTGATCGTCAACATCGATCCGCGCGGCGGTGACCTGGTGTATTCGGCCCTGCGTCAGCATTACGCTGAACTGAACCAGCCGGACAACCCTTATGTGCTGCTCAACAACACCGCGGCCCAGACCTATGTGGCCCAGAGCGGCTTGGTCGGGCGCAACGCCACCGATACCCAGGACGGCGAACGCCCGGTCTTTCAGTCCAGCCAGCAACAGTACCAACTGGCCGAGGGCGACGATCAACTTCAGGTGGATCTGACCTATCAACAGGGTGATGTGACCATCACCAAACGCTATACCTTCGAGCGCGGTGAATACCTGGTCAAACTCGATTACCTGATCGACAACCAGAGCGCCGAACCCTGGCAGGCCAATCTGTACGGCCAGATCAAACGCGATAACTCGTCCGCCGGCGCCGGTCCAGGTGGACTCTTTGCCATCAACCCCTACCTGGGCGCCGCCATCACCACGGACGATGAAAAGTACAAGAAACTGGACTTTGAGGATCTGAGCGAACAGACCTTCAAAACCCAGAAAGAAGGTGGCTGGGTAGCCATGGTGCAACACTATTTTGTCAGCGCCTGGGTACCGGATGCCGGCCAGACCCACAACTACCATCTCCGTCAGTTGGGTAATCGCAACATGTACCTGCTCGGCTTTACCAGCCCGAGCACGGAAGTCGCACCTGGCAGTCAGGGACAGATCTCTGCCGAGTTCTACACTGGCCCCAAAGACACTCAAAAACTGGAGCAGATTTCCCCCTACCTGGACCTGACCGTCGACTACGGTTGGCTCTGGTGGATCGCCAAGCCACTGTTCACGGTTTTGGACTGGTTGCACGGTTTCCTGAACAACTGGGGTTTAGCAATTATTGCTTTGACAATTATTATTAAAGCAGCATTCTTCAAGCTAAGCGCCACCAGCTATAGGTCCATGGCGAAGATGCGCAAGCTCAGTCCAAAAATGGCCGAGCTGAAAGAGCGTTATGGGGATGACCGCCAAAAAATGTCCCAGGAGCTAATGAAGCTCTATAAAAAGGAAAAAGTGAACCCGCTGGGGGGTTGTCTGCCCATTCTGATTCAGATGCCGGTGTTCCTGGCGCTGTACTGGGTATTGATGGAAAGTGTCGAGCTGCGCCACGCGCCCTTCTTCCTGTGGATTCAGGATTTGTCGGTCAAGGACCCCTACTATGTGCTGCCTTTGCTCATGGGCCTGACCATGTTCATTCAGTTCAAGCTGAACCCGACACCGCCGGACCCGACTCAGGCAAAGATCATGCAGCTGATGCCCATTGTGTTCACCTTCCTGTTCCTGTTCTTCCCGGCGGGTCTGGTACTGTACTGGGTAACCAACAACACCCTGTCCATTACCCAGCAGTACATTATTACCCGTCAGATTGAACGCGAGGGGTAAAAAGCAAACTCGTGAGTCTGACGCCCACCGACACCATCGCCGCCATCGCCACCGCCACGGGTCGCGGTGGTGTCGGTATTATCCGCCTGTCGGGCCCCCAAGCCCGGGCGATCGGCGAACAGATCACCGCGCAGCCCCTCAAACCCCGTCACGCACATTACCTTCCGTTTCTGAATACCCAAGGTGAAGCCCTGGATCAGGGCATTGTCCTGTTTTTCCCGGGACCCCACTCCTTTACCGGAGAAGACGTTGTCGAGCTTCAAGGCCACGGCGGCCCGGTTATTCTCGACTGGCTGTTGCGCAGCGCCTGCGAGCGGGGTGCCCGACTGGCCCGTCCCGGGGAGTTTTCCGAGCGCGCCTTCCTCAACGACAAGCTGGACCTCGCCCAGGCCGAGGCCATTGCGGACCTGATTGACGCCTCCAGCGAGCAGGCCGCCCGCAGTGCCCTGCACTCGCTCCAAGGCGCTTTCTCACACAAGGTCAATGAGTTGGTGGAAGCCCTGATCGCCCTGCGCATCTACGTGGAGGCCTCCATTGACTTTCCCGAGGAAGAAATCGACTTTCTCAGCGATGGCAAAGTGGCCGGAGACCTTGCCGACATTCGCCAGCGGCTGGACGCCGTGTTCGCCCAGGCCCGTCAGGGCACGCTATTGCGCGACGGAATGAATGTGGTGATTGCAGGCAAACCCAACGCGGGTAAATCCAGCCTGCTTAATGCCCTGTCGGGGCGCGACAGTGCCATTGTCACCCACATCGAGGGCACTACCCGGGACGTCCTGCGCGAACATATTCACATCGACGGCATGCCCCTGCATATCATCGACACCGCCGGCCTGAGGGACACGCCGGATGAGGTGGAGAAAATTGGGGTGGAGCGGGCCTGGCAGGAAATTCATAGAGCCGACCGGATCCTGCTGCTGGTGGACAGTCAGAGCACTGAGGTCACTGATCCGGCCGCCCTGTGGCCGGAGTTTGTCCAGCAACTACCCGACCCCGGCAAACTGACGTTGATTCGCAATAAAATCGACCTTACCGGCGAGCCGGAAGGCGTGCGTCACGACGATCCGGTCTGTCTGGCCATCAGCGCCGCCAGCGGAGCTGGCATAGAGGCACTGAAGCAGCACCTGAAAAGCGTCATGGGTTTTGAGGATGCGGGTGAAAGCACCTTTACCGCCCGCCGCCGTCACCTGGACGCGCTGGAGAGGGCCCAAACCGCTCTGGACAACGGCTGGGAGCAACTGCAGCTTCACGCCGCCGGCGAACTGCTCGCCGAGGACCTGCGCCAGGCCCAAGAGTGCCTGAGCGAAATCACCGGTCAGTTCACTCCAGACGACCTGCTGGGCCGCATCTTTTCCTCCTTCTGCATCGGGAAGTGAAACGGCCAAAAAGATCGAAAAGCATCCAATAAAATACAAATAAGCCATTGTTTTATAAAGAAATTTATTCTATTTCTTTGCAGGCAGTTTGATCCGTTTTGCCCCCTCTTGCTCCGTTTGTGCTCCGAGTATAAGTTTTCGGAGCACAAAAGGAGCAAAACATGAAAATCACTATCCAGAAACGCGAACCAGATAAGAACGGCCACCGTGCCTTGCGACTGGTCTACTATCACGGTTCTAAGACGGGTCAGGACGGTTCTCGGGCGCAGAAGCGCTCATATGACCCCTGAACCTGTTCCTCTACGACAAACCCCGCCTTCCGGCGGAGCGTGAGCACAACAAGACCGTGAATCAGAAGGCTGAGGCCATCCGGGCAAAACGGCTGTTGGAAATCGAGTCCTGGAGAGGTTCCGGCACTACCTTCAGCATGAAGCCACCACCAAATCCGGAACCAAACTGGCCAAGAACACGACCAGCAGTTACTTCAACAAGGTTCGGGCAGCGCTCAACCAGGCTTATCGGGACGGCATTGTCCGCGACAACCCGGTTCAACAGGTCAAGTCCATCAAGCTGGAGAACACGAAACGGACTTACCTGACCCTGGAAGAGGTCCGGGCTCTAACCAAAGCCGAATGTCGGTATGACGTTCTGCGGCGGGCTTTCCTGTTTTCCTGCACTACTGGCCTTCGCTGGTCAGATATCCACAAGCTGGTCTGGGGTGAGATAGAGGAATTCGCCGATGGCCACTACCGCATCATTTTCCGGCAGAAGAAGCTGGTAAATGCCGGAAACTCACTTCAATACCTGGATCTACCAGATTCAGCGGTGAGATTGTTGAATCTGGACAATCGCGGAAAGCCAGGTGATAGGGTATTCAAGGATTTATAACACAGTCATCTCGTAGAGTATTTATGCCGCATTGCGGTACTCAAATGGCGTCATGTCATTGAGTGAATCGTGCGGTCGCTGGATGTTGGCTCTTGACTTTTGGCATGTTAGACCTAATCTTTTGCTAAGTCTTGCAAGAATTTCCTCGAGCGAGGCCGCGTGACGCGCGGAACTTGTGGGGGGTGTTATGGCAGCGCGCCAGTAAGCGATCTTCACACTCGACGAGTTGGCTGCCTGCTTGAAAGTCGGCAAGCGGACGCTTTACCGGCTCGCCGCGCACGGGGAGATTCCGACCTTCAAGGTCGGCGGGACGTGGCGGTTTCGTCAAACTGAAATCGATCGATGGATCAATGATCAGATCCAGGCAGGCAGAAAGAAGGAGGTGATACGCACAGATAAGCAGCCAAAGTCAGCGGAACATCCCGTGTTGCCTGGGCGCGCTGTCCGTCGCCGCGAGCAAACGGATTGAGTGAGTCTTCAATTGATTTCTGGAGGTGTGACATGGATATTGATTTCAAGAAATTGGCTCCCTGGAACTGGTTCAAAAAGGAGCAGGAAGAACAACAGAGCGCTGCCTCGCTGCCCGTGCAGCGCAATGACCTGCCGGTGGCAGGCGGTCCCGTCAGTCCCATCCTGCAATTGCATCGCGAGATCGACCGCCTCTTTGACGATGCGTTTCGAGGCTTCGGTTTTCCGGCGCAGGCCATGCCTCGATGGCCGTCGGACTTGCCGGGCATGCTGAAGCCGGTAGTTGACATCCAGGAAACCGACAAGCAGTACAAGATTTCTTTGGAGGTTCCCGGCGTCGAGGAAAAAGACATTCAGATCACGCTCGACAACGACGTGCTGATGGTACGGGGCGAGAAACGCCAGGAGCAGGAAAAGAAGGAGGGTGGCTTCCATCGCGTCGAACGCTCCTACGGCAGTTTCCAGCGTGTCCTGAACCTGCCTGACAACGCCAACCAGGAATCGATCAAGGCCGCCTTCAAGAACGGCGTGCTCACGATCACGATGGACAAGAGCGAGGCCAGTGCGCCTAAGCAGGGCCGCTCGATCCCGATCAACGGCTGACGCCGATCGGCTCGTTCTCCACAGAAAAACCAAGTGAATGGCGAGGCGCCGTAACCTACGGCGTCTCGTCAAATCAGTCCTCTCAAGGAGCATCAGCATGGCCAGAAAACAATGCCAAGTCTGCGGCCAGCCCGCCACGATGCGAATGGAAGCCAATCTCAATGGTCGCCACAGCACCATGCTGTTGTGTGACGATCACTATCGCCAATTGGTGCGCCAGCAAAAGCGCACCGTCTCGCCGCTGGAGGCTCTGTTTGGCTCGCGCAGCGGCCTGTTCGAAGACTTTCTCGGCAGCGACCTCTTCCGCATCGGTGGCGATTCGCCGTCGGGTGCGGCCGATACCGACGAGGTGGTCGGTGCCTCGTTCGGCGAACCCGCCCCGGCTGCTACGGGTACAACGCGCCGGCGCGGCAGTGGGCTCGCCAGCCGCATCAGCGAACAGTCCGAGGCTTTGTTGCAGGAGGCCGCTAAACATGCCGCCGAATTTGGCCGCCCCGAAGTCGATACCGAACACCTGCTGTTGGCGCTCGCCGACAGCGACGTGGTGAAGACCATCCTGGGGCAATTCAAGATCAAGGTCGATGACCTCAAGCGGCAAATCGAATCCGAAGCCAAGCGTGGCGAGCAGCCGTTCGAGGGCGAAATCGGCGTGTCGCCCCGCGTCAAGGACGCGCTCAGCCGCGCTTTCGTGGCCTCCAACGAACTCAGCCACTCCTATGTCGGCCCGGAGCATTTCCTGATCGGGCTGGCCGAGGAAGGCGAAGGCTTGGCCGCCAACCTGCTGCGCCGTTACGGCCTCACACCGCAGGCGCTGCGTCAACAGGTGAGCAAGGTGGTCGGTAAGGGGGCCGAGGACGGTCGCGCTGAGGCGCCGACCAACACACCTGAGCTCGACAAGTACTCGCGTGACCTCACCAAAATGGCGCGTGACGGCAAGCTCGATCCGGTCATCGGCCGTGCGCAGGAGATCGAGACCACCATCGAGGTGCTGGCCCGGCGCAAGAAAAACAACCCGGTGTTGATCGGTGAGCCCGGCGTCGGCAAGACCGCCATTGTCGAAGGACTGGCGCAGCGGATGGTCGCCGGCGAAGTGCCCGAGACGCTGCGCGACAAGCGTCTGGTCGAACTCAACATTAACGCCATGGTGGCAGGCGCCAAGTACCGCGGCGAGTTCGAGGAGCGCGTGCAGAAGGTACTCAAGGAAGTGACCGAGCACCAGGGCGAGCTGATTCTCTTCATCGACGAGGTGCACGCCATCGTCGGTGCCGGCCAGGGGGGCGGCGAAGGCGGGCTGGACGTGGCCAACGTGTTCAAGCCGATGATGGCGCGCGGCGAACTGAACCTGATCGGCGCCACTACGCTCAACGAATATCAGAAGTACATCGAGAAGGACGCCGCGCTGGAGCGTCGCTTCCAGCCGGTGATGGCGCCCGAGCCGACGGTAGCGCAGACCATGATGATCCTGCGCGGCCTGCGCGACACCTTCGAGGCGCACCACAAGGTCAGCATCACCGAGGATGCGATCATCGCCGCCGCCGAGTTGTCGGACCGCTACATCACCGCGCGCTTTTTGCCTGACAAGGCCATCGACCTGCTCGACCAGGCGGCCGCACGCGTGAAGCTGTCGGCCACGGCCCGCCCGGTGACGGTGCAAGAGCTGGAGTCCGAACTGCACCAGCTGCGGCGTGAGCAGGACTATATGGCCTCGCGCAAGCAGTACGACAAGGCCGCCGAGCTGGGTAAGCGCATCGAGGCCAAGGAGGCTGAACTCAAGCAGCTCGTCGAGGAATGGGAACGCGAGCGCGCCTCGGGTAGCGCCGAAGTCAAGGCCGAGCATGTCGCGCAGATCGTCTCGCGCCTGACCGGCATTCCGGTCAACGAGCTGACGGTGGAAGAACGCGAGAAGCTGCTGCATCTGGAGCAGCGGCTGCACGAGCGCCTGGTGGGCCAGGACGAAGCGGTGCGCGCGGTGGCCGATGCCGTGCGGTTGTCGCGGGCGGGCCTGCGCGAAGGCAGCAAGCCGGTGGCGACTTTCCTGTTCCTCGGACCGACCGGCGTGGGCAAGACCGAGCTCGCCAAGGCGCTGGCCGAGTCGATCTATGGCGATGAAGGTGCGCTGCTGCGCATCGACATGTCCGAGTACGGGGAACGCCATGCCGTGGCACGCCTGGTGGGCGCGCCTCCGGGTTATGTGGGCTATGACGAGGGCGGCCAGCTCACCGAGAAAGTGCGGCGCAAACCCTACAGCGTGTTGTTGCTGGACGAGATCGAAAAAGCGCACCACGACGTCTACAACATCCTGCTGCAGGTATTCGACGATGGGCGGCTCACCGACGGCAAGGGCCGGGTGGTGGATTTCACCAATACCATCATCATCGCCACCTCGAACTTGGGCTCGGACATCATCCAGCGTCGGCTGAAGGCTGGTGGCGCCGGCGGCGAGGAATACGAGAAGACCAAGTCCGAGGTGATGGACGTGCTGCGCGGACACTTCCGCCCCGAGTTCATCAACCGCATCGACGAGATCATCGTCTTCCATGCGCTGGGCAAGGAGGAGATCCGCCATATCGTCGGCCTGCAGCTCGATCGCGTGGCGCGCAACGCCGCCAGCCAGGGCGTGACGTTGACCTTCGACCAGACCTTGATCGACCACTTCGCGGAGGAAGGCTACAAACCCGAGTTCGGCGCGCGCGAGCTCAAGCGGCTGATCCGCAGCGAGCTGGAAACCGCGCTGGCACGCGAGATGCTCGGTGGTGGCATCGGCAAAGGTGATCACGCCAGCGCCCGCTGGGATGACAAGGCCGAACGGGTGGTCTTCGAGCGCCAGGAGCCACCCGCGCAGCCGGCCGAGCCTGAAAAGCCCGATGCCGCGAACGTGGCCGAGGCACCGCCTGGCGACGCGAGCAAGCCTGCGCGCAAGAAGAAGCCGGCGGGCGGCGAATCTTGAGCGATGGGAGGCTGTCGTGTCCGACCCCAGCGGGCTGACATGGGCAGCCACCCTCGTGTCGCTGGCGGTCGCTATCCCCACAGCGGGGCACGCGGTCATCTACAAGCGTGACCCTCGATCGGCCACGCTGTGGGTACTGCTGATCGCCTTGTTGCCGCTGGGCGGTTCGCTGCTGTATGGGCTATTCGGCATCAACCGTTACCAGCGGCGGGCGCGGCGGCTCTTCCCGGGGGCAGATCCTGCTGTTCGACAGGACCTCTCGCCCACGATACCCGACGCTGTATCGCCGCCACTTGCCGGTCTGGCCCACCTGGTGGGACGCGCCACCGGCCAGTCGCTGACCGGCGGCAACCGTATTGAGCCGCTTGTCGATGGCGAGCAGGCCTACCCGGCCATGCTCGCTGCCATCGAATCGGCGCGGCACAGCGTCGCGCTGGCTTCGTACATCTTCGACGGCCAAGGCATCGGGGCGCAGTTCGTCGATGCGCTGCGCCGGGCTCATGAGCGCGGCGTGCAAGTGCGGGTGCTGATCGACGATGTCTATGCCCGCTGGACGCCCGGCAGCGCCTACCGTGCCTTGCAGCGCGCCGGCGTTCCGGTGGCGACGTTCAACCCGACATTGATTCCCGCGCGCCTGCATGCCGCGCATCTGCGCAATCACCGCAAGCTGCTGGTGATCGATGGCGAGACGGGTTTCACCGGCGGCATGAATATCTCCAGCCCGTATTGGCGGCCCGATGCACCGGGCCAGGCCTGTCACGATTTGCACTTTCGTCTGCGCGGGCTGGTGGTAGAGCATCTGATGCGGAACTTCACTGATGATTGGTGCGATACCACGGGCGAGCGGCTCAGCAAGGGTTTCTGGGGCGAACCGCCCGCAACGGCTGATGAGCAAGGAACCTCTTGGGCGCGCGGCATAGAGGCCGGTCCCGATGAGGCCCTGGACAGGATGCGCTGGACCTTCATGGGCGCTTTGAGCGCGGCGAAGCATTCGGTGCGCATCTGGACACCTTACTTCGTCCCCGATCAGCCGATGATCGCGGCGCTAAGCACGGCCGCGTTGCGCGGCGTGCGTATCGACGTGCTAACGCCCGCAAACGGCGACCATCCCACGGTGCAATGGGCCGCGCGCGCCCACTACTGGCAGGTGCTGGAGCATGGTGTGCGCATCTTCGAACGGCCTGGCCCGTTCGACCACAGCAAGCTGATGGTGGTAGACGCAGCGTGGTGCTGCCTGGGTTCGGCCAATTGGGATGCGCGCAGTTTGCGCCTCAACTTCGAGTTCAATGTGGAGGTGTACGACACCGCGTTGTCTACGCGGCTGTCATCCCTTTTTGATGCCGCTCGTGATGCCTCGGGCGAGATATCGGCGAAGGCGTTGCGCGCCCACCCGCTGGCCATCCGCTTGCGCGACGGGGTGGCCCGTCTGTTCACCCCTATTCTCTAGCGACACGACTTGCGAGGTACCCTGCCCATGGAAAAGAAAGATCAATGGAACATTGGCTACTGGATCGTCGCGGGTCTGTTGCTGCTGATGCTGCAGAACCAATGGCAGGCGGCCAAGACCGTCGAGCCCGTGCCCTACAGCGAATTCGAGAAGGCGCTGGCCGAGGGGCGCGTCGCCGAAGTGCTGGTGTCGGACCGCACGGTGACCGGGCGCCTGAAATCGCCGGACAGCCGGGGCAAGACCACCATCGTGGCCACCCGTGTCGAACCCGACCTGGCCGAGCGGCTGTCCAAGTACGAGGTGCCCTATACGCGGGTGGTGGAAAGCACCTGGCTGCGTGATGTGCTCTCCTGGATTCTGCCGGCGGTGGCCTTCTTCGGCGTCTGGTTCTTCCTGTTCCGCCGCTTCGCCGCGAAGCAGGGCATGGGTGGCTTCCTGAGCATCGGCAAGAGCCGTGCCAAGGTATTCATGGAGAAGAACACTGGCGTGACCTTTGCCGATGTCGCTGGCGTCGATGAAGCCAAGGCGGAGTTGGTTGAGATCGGCGATTTCCTCAAGAATCCGCAGGAGTATGGACGGCTCGGAGCGCGCATCCCCAAGGGCGTGTTGCTGGTGGGCCCGCCCGGCACGGGCAAGACCCTGCTGGCCAAGGCCGTGGCGGGTGAGGCCGGGGTGCCGTTCTTCTCCATCTCAGGCTCGGAGTTCGTCGAGATGTTCGTCGGCGTGGGTGCGGCGCGCGTGCGCGACCTGTTCGAACAGGCGCGTGCGCAGGCGCCGGCGATCATCTTCATTGATGAGCTGGATGCTTTGGGTCGCGCACGCGGTGCCGGAGGCCCCATCGGCGGACACGACGAGCGTGAGCAGACGCTGAACCAGTTGCTCACCGAAATGGATGGCTTCGACAGCTCGGTCGGGCTGATCATCCTTGCAGCCACCAACCGGCCCGAAATCCTCGATCAGGCCTTGCTTCGCGCCGGTCGCTTCGACCGGCAGGTGCTGGTGGACCGTCCCGACAAGACAGGTCGCCTGGATATCCTGAAGGTCCATGTCAAGAAGATCACCCTGGCCCAAGGTGTAGGTCTGGAACAGGTGGCGGCGCTGACCACCGGCTTTTCCGGCGCTGATCTGGCCAATCTCGTGAACGAAGCAGCGCTGAACGCGACGCGGCGCAAGGCGCAAGCTGTGGAACTGCAAGACTTCACCGCCGCCATCGAGCGCATCGTGGCCGGCCTGGAAAGGAAGAACCGTGTGCTCAATCCGAAGGAGCGGGAAACCGTGGCCTATCACGAGATGGGACATGCGCTGGTGGCGCTGGCGCTGCCCGGCACCGATCCGGTACACAAGATTTCAATCGTGCCGCGTGGCATCGGTGCACTCGGCTACACCCTGCAGCGGCCCACCGAAGACCGATTTCTGATAACACGTGCTGACCTGGAGCACAAGATCGCCGTGCTCCTGGGAGGGCGCGCGGCTGAGAAGCTCGTGTTTGGCGAGCTGTCCACAGGGGCTTCAGACGATCTCGCGCGGGCCACCGACATCGCCCGCGACATGATTACGCGCTTCGGCATGGATGAGGGCTTGGGGTACGTTGCTTTTGAGGCACAGAGGCCGCGTTTTCTTGATGCGCCTGAACTGGTACAGGGTGGCTGCCGGGTAGCCGAATCGACTCAGACACGCATCGACCAAGCCATCCGTGACATCGTGATGGGTGTGTTTGAACGTGCATACCGAATTCTCGAAATTAACCGAGAAGTGCTGGAGCGGTGCGCGCGCGAACTGCTCGCACGGGAAACGCTGGATGAATACAGCATCCGGGAACTGACGCAAGGGCTACATCTCGAATCCCCAGGCCCAACTGCCGGAGCCATGACTTCCTCTGTGTCCCAAGGACCCACCTCATGAGTGACGGCGTTCATATCGTCTGCCCACACTGCCAATCCATCAATCGCGTGCCAGCCAACAAGTTGGCAGAGAAGCCCAATTGCGGGCGGTGCCAGCACCCGCTGTTCACCGGAGAAACCATCGAGCTGACCACAGCGACGGTAGAGGACATCACCGATCTCAAGAGGGTCGAGCAGGCGCTGAACGCTATGCGCCTACAGCGAGAAGAGTTGGCCAGCCACGTTCCCGGTATGCTTTACCAATACCGTCTTCGTCCGGACGGCAGCTCGCACTTCCCTTATGCCAGCGCGAGGATACAGGAAATATACGGGGTTGCACCGGAGGATGTTGTTGAAGATGCCACTCCTGTGTTCGCGGCGCTCCATCCTGAAGACCGCGACCGTGTGCATGAAACCATACAGGCGTCGGGGCAGTCACTCGCGCTTTGGCATGACGAGTACCGGGTGCAGTTTCCAGACGGTCGGGTGATCTGGGTCGAAGGCGAGGCGTCGCCTGAAGCCATGCCTGATGGGAGCATCCTCTGGCACGGCTATATCCATGATGTCACCTCACGCAGAAGATCCGCGGAAGAGCTTCGCCTTGCGGCAACAGTTTTTGAGCACGCAGGAGAGGGCATCCTCGTTACGGACGCTCAAGGCCACATTGTCAACGTCAATCGGGCGTTTACCGTGATCACTGGTTATGCGCGGGAGGAAGTAGTGGGCCAGACACCTCGTCTGCTCGAGTCCGATCGCTATGACGATGAGTTCTATCAGACCGTTTGGCAGGCTCTGCGTGAGCACGACTACTGGCACGGAGAGCTCTGGTGCCGACGCAAGAACGGCAGTCAGTTTGCCGCGCTGCTGACGATCAGTGCAGTCCCGGATATGCGGGGCCATATCGAGCATTACGCAGCCATGTTTTCCGACATCACAGCGCTGAAGGAGAACCAGCAACAGCTTGAACGCGTTGCTCATTACGACCTGCTCACCGGCTTGCCCAATCGACTATTGCTTGGAGACCGCCTTAAGCAGGCCATTCGTCAGACACGTCGGCGTGGCATGCACCTGGCGGTTGTCTTTATCGATCTGGATGGATTCAAGAAGGTCAACGACCAGCACGGCCACGCAGTCGGCGACAAATTGCTGTCCGTCCTGTCCAGGCGTATGGCGCAGGTGTTGCGCGAAGACGATACCTTGGCCCGTCTTGGTGGTGATGAGTTTGTCGCTGTTCTGCTCGACCTGCCGGATATTTCCGTCAGCGTACCGATTCTCGATCGCCTGATCGAGGTGGCTGCACAGCCCGTACCGATTGGTGACGCACTGTGCGAGGTGAGCGCGAGTATCGGTGTGAGCTACTACCCGCAAGGCGAAGATATCGACGCCGACCAACTGCTGCGGCAGGCAGATCAGGCTATGTATCGTGCCAAGCAAGCTGGCAAGAATCGATATCACGTTTTCGATACGGAGAAGGATCGTACGCTGCGCACCCGTCACGAAGAATTTGACAGCATAGAGAATGCACTTGCCAATGGGCAGTTTCTGCTTTATTTCCAACCTAAGGTCAACATGCGCACCGGTGAGGTGCTGGGCGCCGAGGCCTTGATCCGCTGGCAACATCCGACGCGTGGCTTGTTATCTCCTGCCTCCTTCATACCCATCATTGAGAACCATCCGCTCGGGATTGACGTGGGGGAATGGACCATCGAGGCTGCGTTGACCCAGACCGAAGTTTGGCGCAAGGCCGGCCTTCATGTCCCGATCAGCGTGAATATCGGTGCGCGGCACTTGCTGCAACCGGACTTCATCATGCATCTACGTGGTATGTTGTCACGACATCCCGGCGCCCAGCCGCAAAACCTTGAGCTGGAAATCCTCGAAACCAGCGCCGTGGAGGACTTCGTTCAAGTGTCTCAGTTGATGGCGCAGTGCGAGAGGATGGGGTTGCGTTTTGCCCTCGACGATTTCGGCAGCGGCTATTCATCGCTGGCCTATCTGAAGCGCCTGCCCGCGCACCTGCTCAAGATCGACCAAGGTTTTATACGCGACATGCTCGAGGATCCGGACGATATCGCCATCCTGGATGCGCTACTGGCACTGGCAAGGTCGTTTGGCAGGAACTGCATCGCGGAGGGAGTCGAATCCATTCAGCATGGTGAAATGCTGCTGCGTATGGGATGCGAGTGGGGCCAGGGTTATGCCATCGGGCATCCGATGCCGGCGCATGGATTCGAGCAATGGCTAGACACCTGGCAGGTACCCTTATCCTGGAAGGGATTCAAACCTGACAGTCGCTCCGCGCTGCCCGTGCCGTTCACATACGTCGACCACCGGGTCTGGATTTCCCAGATGATCGACTACCTGTCAGGTAAGACCCAAGTGCCGCCTCAACCCGAAGCACTCCAATACTGGCGGGATCAAAGTGGCCGCCCTACGTTCTTCGGCAAGGATCCTGATGATCAGGTCGATGTCCTGCATCAGAGCATCCAGCAGTTAGCGCACACCCTGAGTGAAATGAAAAAAGCCGGCCGTGTCGAGGCATTGAGGGCTGGCATCGACAAGTTGCAACATTTGCAGGCAGATCTGCTGGGATTGCTGCCGCCGGACCAGAAGCCGGATTGATGCCGTGCATGGGACGAAGGGTTGACGTGCAAGAGGCTGATCCACCCATCGGCGGCGCCACGGGCGCGCAGGGCATTATGCGCTGGGTGGCTTCGCAATTGCCCCGGTGATGCAGGTGTAATCGAGTCGTCTTATCGGACACCCCGTTCCATTAACGTTTCATTGAAAGAGAGAGCACAGCGCTTATGAATAAAGAATCTGACCACAAGGCCCTTGACGAGATGCGCTCCCAGTGGCGGTTGATGACGGTTTACGAGCGCTTCGAGCAGGTCGTTGCCATGACGCTTTCGGGCCTTATCGCGGTGGTAATTGTGATCTCGCTGATTCAGTTGATTCGGCTCGTCTTCACGATGCTCGTCATGGATGCGCTGAATCCACTGGATCATAAGGTTTTCCAGCTGGTGTTCGGTGCCACCATGACGCTGCTGATCGCGATGGAATTCAAGCATTCGATCGTCAAAGTGGCTTTGCGCAAGGAAAGCATCATCCAGGTCAAGACCGTCATTCTGATCGCGATTCTGGCACTGGCCCGCAAGTTCATCATCCTAGAACCCGACGTTGATCCTGCCAAAGTGGCTGTGCTGGCGGGGACGGTACTGGCGTTGGGGCTGACCTATTGGCTCATGCGTGAACGCGACGACCGGAAGACCGAGTGATTGAACCATGGCTCTTTATAGTCTAGTGGTCCATGCGGTTAATTCTGTAACTTTCAGCCGTCACACAAGCGTTGTGGGCAAGGCGCGCGAGCGCAGGACTGGCCGTAGCCAATTCAAGCGAGCGCAGCACAGAAGCTCTGAAAGTTACGGAATTAACCGCATGGACCACTAGATATGTATCTTCGGCGGTGCCATCTTCCCTGCGAAAAATCAAGCGATACTGTTTGTTTACCCGGATTGAACACCAGCCAGCCTCAATGCTCGGATATTACAATTGAAGCAGATACAGGGTTCCCAGTTTCCCACTTATCCCGGTTTGGAATTGGGTGATCAGGAGCCGGCTCTGAAAAAAAATGACAAATATTTGCACTTTTTCGCAGTTTTTTGCACTCAGTAGGTGCTCCAAAATGTATATAAGTTATTGTTTTTAAATGGTGTGTTAGATTCTGCACCGGTAAATAACCCGGTCAGAAAGACGACCCCGGTTCCTGTAGAAACCTCAATTCTTCCTCCGTACTCTCTCTCCCGAGTATTTCATTGCGATGAGGATAACGTCCGAACCGCTCAATGATTTCCCAGTGGCGAATTTCGAACGTGAGGCTGTTCTCCAATCCCGGCTGATCGAACAGCGTCAGCGCCTGCTGATGAATCACCGCCGATTCACTGTGCATATAAGGCATATATAAGAAAGCCCTGGCCTGTGGCTCCAGCGCGTGGTCTGCCCCCTGCCGCACCGCCTCCTGGGCTAACACCAGCGCCAGGGCGTCCTGAGCGAACGCCTCCGGTCGATCCCGGTAGATATTGCGGGAGAACTGATCGAGCACGATGACCTCTGCCAACCGACCTTCTGGCGTGTCTCGCCAAGCCCATAACTCGCCACGCTTGGCCTGCTCCAACAGGTGTCCAAACCGGGCGTCTATCGCCTCATCCAGCGCGGAATCCTTCTTGAACCACTGACTGGGCATCAGCTCTTCGAACCAGAACTGAAATACCGTTCGGGCATTCTGTGGCTTTTTGGGCAGGGACATGGGCTATCCAGGGACTTGGGCAAAGACGGTTCCGACCTATTACGAATCAGTTGCTCTACCGACTGAGCTATTGCTCCGTTCAATTTATTTAATAGCAGCCTTCGACGGTAATCAATCCCAGACGGCCTTTTCGACCACTCCGTAAGTTATTCACACTTGTGGACAATAGTTACCCACAGGTAAAAACGACTTCAAACGGTAAACTTACAACGGTTATCCACACTTACTCACAGGTTTCCCCCATAACCGATTGATTTTCCGTGAGTTCATTCTGTATCTGGGGATAACCCTGTGAACGTCTGGGGGTAAAAGCTGGCGATGAAATTGGGGATAACTCGAGCTTTGCCGGTTTTCTGTATAACTCGGCTTTTCGTCACCAGCTTGCGGTCAGCTTGTCAGCCCCTTACCCGGGCTTTGTCCCGTGGGTTACTATCTCGGTAAGTCATTGTCTGAAAATCGGTTTTCAGACTTATACACAGAATTTTGGCTCACCATTAGTAGTAACAGCATTAAATACTTAACTAACTTATCTATTAACTTATTTACTTAATACTTATTTGTATAACTGATTAATTTGACTTTGTTTAGAAACTGAACAACTTTTGTACAAATCCGATTCAGGCCCTATAATGCTCGCCCTTTTTCACCGGTACGGCCCCGGAGGCCTCCAGTTATGATTTACCCCGAGCGCTTTGACGTTATCGTCATCGGCGGCGGTCACGCCGGCACCGAAGCCTGTCTGGCGGCCGCTCGCATGGGCTGTAAAACCCTCCTGCTCACCCATAACGTCGATACCCTGGGGCAAATGTCCTGCAACCCGGCCATTGGTGGGATCGGCAAAAGCCATCTGGTGAAAGAAATCGACGCCCTCGGTGGCGCCATGGCCATGGCGACCGACCGTGCCGGTATCCAGTTCCGGGTGTTGAACTCACGCAAAGGGCCTGCGGTGCGCGCGACCCGTGCCCAGGCGGATCGGGCGCTGTACAAAAGCGCCATCCGAAACCAGCTCGAAAACCAGCCGAATCTGAGTATTTTTCAGCAGGCGGCGGATGATCTGATCGTCAACGGTGACACCGTCGAGGGCGTCGTCACCCAGATGGGATTGAAATTTCTGGCGCCTACCGTGGTGTTGACGACCGGGACCTTCCTTGGCGGCAAGATTCACATTGGTCTGGAAAACCATGCCGGTGGCCGCGCGGGTGATCCGCCGGCACAGACTCTGGCGGCCCGCTTGCGGGAGCTGCCTCTGCGCGTTGATCGCCTGAAAACCGGCACCCCGCCGCGAATCGATGCCAAAAGTGTGGATTTCAGTGAGCTTCAGGAGCAATGGGGCGACGAGCCCAGACCGGTCATGTCCGCCCGGGGCTCACGGGACTGGCACCCACAGCAGGTGTGCTGCTGGATCACCCATACCAACGAGCGCACCCACGACATCATCCGTGGCGGGCTGGACCGCTCCCCCATGTATTCCGGAGTGATCGAGGGGATTGGCCCGCGCTACTGCCCGTCGATCGAAGACAAAATCCATCGGTTTGCGGACAAATCCTCGCACCAGGTCTTTATCGAGCCCGAGGGTCTGAACACCCGGGAGCTCTACCCCAATGGCATTTCCACCAGTCTGCCGTTCGATGTGCAACTGGAACTGGTGCGTTCGATCAAAGGCTTTGAAAACGCCCACATCACCCGCCCGGGCTATGCGATTGAATACGATTACTTCAATCCCCAGGACCTGAATTACAGCCTGGAAACCAAGGCCATTTCAGGCCTGTACTTTGCCGGGCAGATCAACGGCACCACCGGCTACGAGGAAGCCGGCGCCCAGGGGCTGCTCGCGGGCATCAACGCCGCCCGCCGCGCCCGGGATCTCGACGCCTGGTGCCCACGCCGCGATGAAGCCTACATCGGCGTGCTGGTGGACGACCTGATCACCATGGGCACCCAGGAGCCCTACCGGATGTTCACCAGCCGGGCGGAATATCGTCTGCTGCTGCGCGAAGACAACGCCGACCTGCGCCTGACCGAACAGGCCCGGGCCATGGGCCTGATTGACGACGACCACTGGGCGCAATTCTGCCGCCAGCGCGATGGCATTGCCCTCGAGCAGGAGCGCCTGAAAACCACCTGGGTTCAGGCCGGTTCCGACGCCGCCAAGGCACTGGAAAGCAAAATTGACGCCCCGCTCAACCGGGAATACAGCCTGTTTGAACTGCTCAAGCGCCCGCAGCTGAACTACCCCGACGTGGCGGGCCTGAAAGGCGAACCGGTGGCGGATGAGCGCGTTGCGCTACAGGTAGAAATAGATGCCAAGTATTCGGGCTACATCGATCGCCAACAGGACGAAATCAATCGCCTGCGCGCCCACGAGCAGACCCTGATTCCGACCGAATTCGATTTCGACAAGGTCGAGGGCTTGTCCAACGAAGTGAAGCAGAAACTGAGTGCCGCCCGACCGGAAACCCTGGCTCGGGCCTCGCGCATACCGGGCGTGACCCCGGCGGCGGTGTCGCTGCTGCTGATTCACCTGAAAAAGCGCGGACTGCTGCAGCGGGAGACCTCCCAAGCCTCATGAGCGAACCCCTGAAGGCCCGGCTGACGGCGGGCATTGCCGAGCTGGGCCTGACCATTACCGAACACCAGACGGAGCAACTGCTGACTTACCTGCAGGAGTTCCACAAGTGGAACCGGGCCTACAACCTGTCCGCGGTACGCGACATCGACGCCATGCTCGACCGGCACCTGCTCGACAGCCTGAGCGTACTGGCCCATGTGCAGGCCAGAACCCCCCGGCGGCTGATCGACGTGGGTACCGGAGGCGGCCTGCCCGGCATCCCCCTGGCCATCGCCCTACCCGATTGCCAGATCACCCTGCTCGACAGCAACGGCAAGAAAACCCGTTTTCTCTTCCACATCAAAACCCTGCTCAAACTGAACAACGTCACGGTGGAAAACCGCCGCGTCGAACAGTTCCGGCCCGACCAACCGTTCGACATCGTGATCAGCCGCGCCTTTGCCAGCCTGTCAGACATGGTATCCGGGTGTGAGCACTTACTTTCGTCAGGAGGCCTGTTTATGGCCATGAAAGGGGTGTATCCAGAGGCTGAATTGGCGGAAGTGGAAGGTCGGGTTGAGCTGGTTCAGAGCCACCCGT
>NZ_DFTP01000034.1:284-7360 GCF_002381585.1 Marinimicrobium sp. UBA4209 | reverse complement strand
GCTTCGCTTACCCGCCCTACGCGACCGGATGCCATTTGCCGCCAGTTTGCAGCCGGATCCACACCACTGAGGGGCGGTGCGGGGTAACCCCTTTCAAGACCGTGGAGCCGGGGACCGGCGATTCGAGCCTACAGGGATGTATGTACGGCGTGTCTTGAAAGGGGTTACCCCGCAGCGGCCCGGACGTGATGCGCCCACCATCAAAAACAATCCGGACTTGTCCCCGAGGGCCGCTTGCCACACAATACCCGGCTTTGATCCTGTTTCTCGAATAATCCAAAGGATAACGCTTTGACCCGAATCTACGCGGTAGCCAACCAGAAAGGCGGGGTGGGCAAAACCACCACCTGCGTCAACCTGGCCGCCTCCCTGGTGGCGACGAAAAAACGCGTCCTGCTGGTGGACCTGGACCCCCAGGGCAACGCCACCATGGGCAGTGGTGTGGACAAAAGCGAACTGGAACTGACCGTTTACGACGTACTCACCCGCCGGGCCGACGCCCGCGAATGCCTGCAGACCTCCGAATCCGGACAGTTCAAACTCCTGCCCGCCAACGGCGACCTCACCGCCGCCGAAGTGGAAATGCTCTCCCTGGACGGCAAAGAACGCCTCCTGTGGGACGGCCTGCAACCGATCAAAGACGAATTCGACTACATCATCATCGACTGCCCGCCCTCGCTCAACATGCTCACGGTCAACGCCCTGACCGCCTGCGACGGCGTGATCATCCCCATGCAGTGTGAATACTACGCGCTGGAAGGACTCTCGGCCCTGATGAACACCATTGGCCGAATTCAGGAACTGCTCAACCCCAACCTGAAAATCGAAGGCCTGCTGCGCACCATGTACGACCCGCGCAACAGCCTGACCAACGACGTTTCCGCCCAGCTCTCCCAGCACTTTGGCGACCGGCTCTACCGGACCTGCATTCCGCGCAACGTGCGTCTGGCCGAAGCGCCCAGTTACGGGCAGCCGGTGCTCAGCTACGACCGCCAATCCAAGGGGGCAATCGCCTACCTGGCACTGGCGGGGGAAATCATCCGGCGCAACGAAAACGACGAGAAGGCCGCTGCTCACGCAGCGCACTCCTGAAGCAACCATCACTG
The DNA here is from genome assembly GCF_002381585.1 of Marinimicrobium sp. UBA4209. NCBI lineage: Bacteria > Pseudomonadati > Pseudomonadota > Gammaproteobacteria > Cellvibrionales > Cellvibrionaceae > Marinimicrobium > Marinimicrobium sp. UBA4209. Next base: position 6,254 of record NZ_DFTP01000034.1, on the reverse strand, counting down.
AATTACAGCAAATCATCAGCAGGGCAAGGTAATGGCGGGAAAACGCAAAGGCTTAGGCAAAGGCTTGGATGCCCTTCTGGGGGCGGGCGTGACGCCGGCTCCGGCGGATACACCCACTCCGGATTCGCCCCAGGCCGTCGAGGAAGCACTGGCCGATGGCCGGCTCGCCCACATTCCGGTGGAAATGATTCAGCGCGGGCGCTACCAGCCCCGTCGCGACATGCACCCCGAGGCACTGGAAGAGCTGGCGGACTCCATCAAAGCCCAGGGCGTGATGCAGCCGATCGTGGTCCGGCTTATCGCCCCGGAAAAATACGAAATCATCGCCGGTGAACGTCGCTGGCGAGCCACTCAACTGGCGGGTCTGGACAAGATTCCCGCGGTCATCCGGGATGTGCCCGATGAAGCGGCCATTGCCATGGCGCTGATCGAAAACATTCAGCGCGAAGATCTCAACCCGATCGAAGAGGCCATGGCCCTCAAGCGGCTGCAGGAAGAATTTGAGCTGACCCAGGGCGAAGTGGCCCAGGCGGTAGGCAAATCCCGCACCACGGTGACCAACCTGTTGCGCCTGATTGCCCTGACCGAGGAAGTCAAAACCATGCTCGAGCATGGCGACCTGGAAATGGGCCACGCCCGGGCCCTGCTCACTCTGGAGCCCGAAGATCAGCGGGTGGCGGCCCGTCAGGTGGTCGGCAAGGCCCTATCGGTCCGGCAAACCGAGACCCTGGTACGCAATCTTCAGGAGCAGAAGCACAAGAATACGGTAAAACCGGCCGCACCCTCGGCGGATATTCGCCGCCTGGAGGAGCAGCTTTCGGAGACATTGGGCGCCGGTGTGGCCATTCAACACACGGCCAAGGGCAAAGGCAAGCTGGTAATCAATTACAACAATCTGGACGAGCTCGACGGCATTCTCGCTCACATCAAATAGCGAGTTTTTTGAGTAATCGGTCAAAACGGCAAAAAGTGAGAATTATCCGATAATTAGCGGCGTTGTAAATGCTTCCGACTCAGGTTGAAGCGGGGGGGCTTTATCCCTATAATGCTGCGGCCCGGTCGCTTGGCGTCTGGGCTGGACACTCAGGTCGAACAGACGAGCTTTTGATAAACGCCACGCCATCACGACAGCGCCGACCACAGTCGATTGCCCGGCCTCCGGTTCTTTCGCGCTTGTTGTTGTTCTGGCTGCTGCTGTTCATCGCGGCGGGGGGCATTTGGCTGTTTGAGATCCGACTGGGCCTGTCAGTGCTCTGGGGAATTGCGGTCAGCGCTCTCCCCGGCGCCTGTTTTGCCTGGTACAGTTTTCGCCGCTTGGGCGGTGCCCGGCAGTCCGGAGCCGCGGTGCAAGCCATTTACCGGGCGGAAACCATCAAGTTTTTACTCACGGCGGCACTGTTTTCGGCTGTGTTTATGCAGGTGAAAGAGATTCATCTGGCGGCATTTTTTATCGCATTTGCCGGTGCACACCTGGGCGCCAGTCTGGTCACCGCCCGCACCCTGGCGCGTCACCAGGGCTAGGTTGAACTCACACAAAGAGACTATTTGGATGGCAGCGGAAGAGTACACTCCCACAACTACCGAGTATATTCAGCACCACCTGACCAACTGGACCTATGGCAAACTGCCGGAAGGCTCCTACTGTGACGGCTATCAGGTGCAGGAAACCACCGGCTGGACGGTGGCCAAATGTTCCGAAGCCATGTCTGCCATGGGATTCAATGCCATTCACCTCGACTCCATGGCCTGGTCCATCGGTCTCGGTCTGTTGTTTATCGGCGTTTTCCGCTGGGCGGCCAAAAAAGCCCACGCGGGGGTTCCCACCGGTCTGCTGAACTTTGTTGAAATCATCATCGAGTTCATCGACAAAACCGTCAAAGACGGCTTCCAGCACAAAAACGCCATGATCGCCCCGCTCGCCCTGACCATTTTTGTCTGGGTGTTCCTGATGAACCTGATGGACCTGGTGCCGGTGGACTGGATTCCCTCCCTGGCCATGTGGATCGCCGGCGACAGTCACTTCTACTTCAAGATCGTGCCCACCACCGATCCGAACATCACCCTGTCCATGGGCTTTACCGTATTCCTGCTGATGATCGGCTTCAGTATCGTCAAAAAAGGCTTTATGGGGTTCGTCAAAGAACTGACCCTGCACCCTTTCCATACCGACAAGTGGTATGTGAACCTGCTGCTGATTCCGATCAACTTTGCCCTGGAGTCCATTGCCCTGATCGCCAAGCCGATTTCTCTGGGCCTGCGACTGTTCGGCAACCTCTATGCGGGTGAAATGATTTTTATCCTGATCGCCACCATGTATTCCGCCGGCCTGATCATCGGTATTTTCGGCGGCTTCCTGCAGTGGGGTTGGGCGGTGTTCCACATTCTGGTGATTACCCTGCAGGCCTTCGTATTCATGGTGTTGACCATCGTGTACATGGCCATGGCGCACCATGTGGAAGACGAAGACCAGTTTACGCACTAACGTTTTGAACAACTCACTTATCTTTTTTTAAAACTGAGGAGAACTACCATGGGTATGGCACTGATTGCTGTTGCACTGTTGATTGGCCTGGGCGCACTGGGTACCGCTATCGGCTTCGCTCTGTTGGGCGGTAAGCTGCTGGAAGGTTCCGCTCGTCAGCCGGAACTGGCTCCGATGCTGCAGGGCAAAATGTTCCTGATCGCCGGTCTGTTGGACGCCGTTCCGATGATTGGTGTAGGTATCGCCATGTACATCCTGTTCGTTACCGTACCGGGCCTGGCGTAAGACCTCGCGAACTCCCAGAAACCCGATCCGTGTGCATCACCGGTTGTGAGCGCACACGGTTAAAGCCAAAAGCGTTACTGGAACAGAGGTTATCGGCGTGAACATTAATTTGACCCTAATCGGACAGTCCATCGCGTTTATTTTCTTCGTGCTGTTCTGCATGAAGTACGTGTGGCCGTTCATCACCGACGCAATGGCCGAGCGTCAGAAGCGCATTGCGGATGGCCTGGCCGCCGCGGATCGCGCCGACAAGGATCTGGAACTGGCGAAAGAAAAAGCCGCCAAGACTCTGCGCGAAGCCAAACAGGAAGCGGCCGGTATCGTCGAGTCCGCCAATAAGCGCGCCGCCAAGCTTGTTGAAGAAGCCAAAGACCAGGCTCGGGTAGAAGCCGAGCGTATCCGGTCCGCGGCCGAAGCCGAAGTGGAGCAGGAAGTGAACCGTGCCAAAGAGAAGCTGCGTGGCCAAGTGTCCCAGTTGGCTCTGCTCGGTGCACAGAAAGTGCTGGAAGCGGAAATTGACGAGTCCAAGCACAAGTCCATGATCGACAAACTGGCTGCCAATCTTTAAGTGAGGTGAACTGTGGCTGAACTGACTACCCTCGCCCGACCCTATGCCAAAGCGGCGTTTCAATACGCGCTGGACGCACAGGATCTGAGCGGTTGGGCCCAGCAACTGGCGACTCTGGCCGGCGCCAGCCAATACGGCACCATGGCCGATCGTATCGCGTCACCGTCACTGTCGGCCCAACAACAGGCCGATGTTCTGATCGAGGCCTGCGGTGACGAACTGAGCCAGCCAGTGCGCAACTACGTTCAGCTTCTGGCCCAGAACAAGCGTCTGATTTTGTTGCCGGAAATTCAGCAACTGTTCGAGGCGTTCAAGCACGCCCAGGAGCAGTCGGTGGATGTCGAGCTGACCACCGCCTTCACCCTGGCGGATGCCGAGCAGGAAAAACTGGCTCAGGCTCTCAGCGACAAGCTCAAGCGCAAAATCAGCGTCCGGGCCCAGGTCGACGAACAGCTTCTGGCGGGCGTTATCGTTAAAGCAGGTGATTTGGTCATCGACGGCTCGATGCGCGGTCGGTTAGAAAAACTCGCCAAAGCAATCAATTCGTAGGATTGAGGAAAAAAGCATGCAGCAGCTGAATCCATCCGAGATTAGCGACATTATCAAGCAGCGCATCGACAAACTCGATGTGTCCGCCGAAGCCCGCAACCAGGGCACGGTGGTTTCCGTGTCCGACGGCATCGTGCGTATTCACGGCCTGATGGACGTGATGTACGGCGAGATGATCGAATTTGAAGGCGGTCGTTTCGGTATGGCACTGAACCTGGAGCGCGACTCCGTCGGTGCGGTAATTCTGGGCGACTACCTGGGTGTGGCCGAAGGCCAGACCTGTAAGTGCACCGGTCGTATTCTGGAGGTGCCGGTAGGCCCCGAGCTGGAAGGCCGCGTCATCGATGCACTGGGTAACCCGATCGATGGTAAGGGTCCGGTTGACACCAAAGAAACCGACGCCATTGAAAAAGTGGCTCCCGGTGTTATCTGGCGTCAGTCCGTTGACCAGCCGGTTCAACTGGGTCTGAAAGCGGTTGACTCCATGGTGCCGATCGGTCGCGGTCAGCGTGAGCTGATCATTGGTGACCGTCAGATCGGTAAATCCGCCATTGCGGTGGACGCCATCATCAACCAGAAAGACTCCGGTATTAAGTGTATCTACGTGGCCATTGGCCAGAAGGCGTCCTCCATTGCGTCCGTGGTTCGCAAGCTGGAAGAGCACGGCGCCATGGATCACACCGTTGTGGTGGCTGCCACCGCTTCGGACCCGGCGGCCATGCAGTACCTGGCGGCCTTCGCCGGTTGTACCATTGGTGAGTACTACCGCGACCGCGGTCAGGACGCGCTGATCATTTATGATGACTTGACCAAGCAGGCCTGGGCCTATCGCCAGATCTCCCTGCTGCTGCGTCGTCCGCCGGGCCGTGAAGCCTACCCGGGTGATGTATTCTACCTGCACTCGCGTCTGCTCGAGCGCGCTGCACGAGTCAGTGCCGATTACGTTGAGAAGTTCACCAATGGTGAAGTGAAAGGCAAAACCGGCTCACTGACCGCGCTGCCGATCATTGAAACCCAGGCCGGTGACGTATCGGCGTTCGTACCGACGAACGTGATCTCCATTACCGACGGTCAGATCTTCCTGGAAACCTCGATGTTCAACTCGGGCATCCGTCCGGCGATGAACGCCGGTATCTCGGTATCCCGTGTGGGTGGTTCCGCACAGACCAAAGTGATCAAGAAACTGTCCGGTGGTATTCGTACCGCTCTGGCTCAGTACCGCGAACTGGCGGCTTTCTCCCAGTTTGCCTCTGATCTGGATGAAGCCACCAAGGCTCAGCTGGAGCACGGTGAGCGCGTGACCGAGCTGATGAAGCAAAACCAGTACTCGCCGATGAGCATTGCCCAGATGGCACTGGTTCTGTTCTGCGCCAACGAAGGCTATCTGCAAGACGTGGAAGTAAACAAGGTTCTGGACTTTGAAAGTGCCCTGCTCTCCTACGCTGAAAGCGAAGGTGCCGACCTGTTGAAAGAAATCAACGAAACCGGCAACTGGAACGATGAGCTGCAAGGCAAGATGAAAGCCCTGGTGGACAAGTTCAAATCCACCCAGACCTGGTAAGACCGGCGGTGCCGAAAGGCACCGCTTCATTCACGCTTGAGGGCCTTTGAGTATGGCAGGCGCAAAAGAGATTCGGACGCAGATTTCGAGCATTAAAAGCACGCAGAAAATTACCAGCGCGATGGAAATGGTCGCCGCGAGTAAGATGCGTAAAGCTCAGGAGCGTATGGAGCGGGGCAAGCCCTATGCCCAGCGCATGCGTGCCGTGGTCGGTCACCTGGCCAACGCCAACCCCGAATACAAGAACCGCTACATGGAAGAGCGCGAAGTCAAACGGGTGGGCTACATCATTGTCTCCAGTGACCGCGGTCTGTGTGGTGGCCTGAACGTCAACGTGTTCAAGGCCGCACTCAAGTCCATGAAGTCCTGGTCCGACCAGGGTGTCGCAGTAGATCTGTGCTTGCTGGGTGCCAAAGCCGGTGCGTTTTTCAACAGCCATGGTGGCAATGTGGTCGCCAGCGCTCGTGATCTGGGTGAGGCACCGACCGTCGCTTCCCTGATTGGCAGCGTCAAGGTCATGCTGGA
>NZ_DFTP01000034.1:0-185 GCF_002381585.1 Marinimicrobium sp. UBA4209 | reverse complement strand
CCATGACTCAGCAACCTGAAGTTCAGCAGCTGTTGCCGCTGGTGGCCGAAGAAGACCAAAAGCTTCAGCACCACTGGGATTACCTGTACGAGCCGGACGCCGAGCAACTGCTCGACGGTCTGCTGATTCGTTATATCGAGTCTCAGGTGTATCAGGCCGTGGTTGAAAACGGCGCCTGTGAGCAG
>NZ_DFTP01000058.1:9156-26173 GCF_002381585.1 Marinimicrobium sp. UBA4209 | reverse complement strand
GGCCTTATCCGCCCTACGCATACCACGGCAGCACGCCATAACCAAATCCACGACACCTCCATAATCATGCGTAGGGGCTGAGCGCAGCGATTAGACTGCGCACCCGCCGTTACCTGACCCTGAATCAGGTCGCCCAGGCCCGGTCACCTTCCTCGTACGGCATACAACCATCGTAACGGCCCGGGATGGCGATGTAGCGCAGCACCTGGGTGGCCCCCACCTGGGAGGTAAAGAAACCAAACAGGGTCAGCTGCTTCATCATGGTGAAGTAGTGCGGCGGTGTGGTGCCGGCTGCGGCCACCGCTTTGGCTTCGGCATCCAGCGCGCGAATGAACTCGGTGCGCTGCTCGCCGCTCAGATTCAAAAAGTCGCTGCCGTATTGCTCGTTGGCCGCGGCATTGAGCTGATCCATGCCGCTGTGGAAGATCGCCTGCTCGGCCTCGGTGTAGCAGTCACGGACAAACACGGTCATGAACTGGCCCACTTCGGCGTCTTTGGCCCCCGGGGTGTCGGTGCGTGGCAGGATGGTTTCCGCCACCTCATCGAGCAGGAACACGTCCTGTTCGGTGAACGTCAGGGGAGCCGCTTTTGAAGCCTCATTTGCACAACCGGCGAGCGTGCCGGTCGCGCCAATCATGGCGGTGCCGGTGGCGGCGGTGATCAGTTTGAGGAGTTCACGTCGGTTCATCACAGATTCCCCTTCTTCAGTTCATTAACCGCGTGGTCCACAGCACGGGCGGTCAGTGCCATATAGGTCAAGGACGGGTTTACGCAGGAGGCGGAGGTCATGCAGGCGCCGTCGGTGACGTAAACGTTGGGCGCGTCCCACACCTGGTTGTGGGCATTCAGCACCGAGGTTTTCGGGTCCCGGCCCATGCGGGCGGTGCCCATTTCATGGATCCCCATGCCCGGAGCGTAACCCCAATCGCTACCATGGACATTTTTAACCCCGGCGGCCTCAAGCATATCCACCGCGTCCTGAATCATGTCCTTACGCATCTGTTTCTCGTTGTCCCCGATCTCAACGTTCATGGACAAGACCGGCAAGCCCCAGGCGTCCGTGACCGAGTGATCCAGCGCAATCCGGTTTTCGTGGTAAGGCAACATTTCACCGAAGGCGGTCATACCAATGGTCCAGCCGCCCGGCTCACTCAGCGCCTGTTTCAGATCGGCGCCCACATCAAATTCGGCCACTTCCCGATCCCAACGTTCGCGGCTCGCTGAGCCCTGATAGCCAAAACCGCGCACATAGTCACGCTGATCGCCACCCACGTTGCGGAAGCGCGGAATATAAAAACCGGCCGGTCGGCGACCGTAATAGTATTTATCCAGATAGCCCTCGACATCGCCACTGGCGCCGCAACGGAAATGGTGGTCCATGACGTTGTGACCCAGCTCACCGGAGCTGCTGCCCAGACCGCCGTCCCAGACATCCCGGGCGGAGTTCATCAGAATCCAGGTGGAATTGAAGGTCGAGGCATTCAGGAACACCACATCGGCGGTGTACTCGTAGGTCTGATTGTTTTCGGTGTCGATCACCTCCACACCCTTGGCCCGCTTCTTGTCCTTGTCGTAGATGATTTCTTTCACCAACGAGAAGGGCCGCAGGGTCAGGTTTCCGGTTTTCATGGCCGCCGGCAGGGTGGAAGACTGGGTGCTGAAGTAGGCACCGAAGGGACAGCCCAGCCAGCACTTGTTGCGGTACTGGCAGTTGACCCGGCCCTGCTCGGGCATGGGCTTGGTGATGTTCGCGGTGCGACTGTGAATCAAGTGACGCTGCCCGTCAAAACTCTTTCTGATTCGCTTGGCAATATCTTTCTCGACACAGTTCAGCTCGACCGGCGGTAGAAACTGTCCATCGGGAAGAACATCCAGACCTTCGCGAGTACCGGCAATGCCCGCGAATTTTTCGACATAGTCGTACCAGGGCGCAATATCGTCATAGCGGATCGGCCAATCAACGGCGATACCTTCTTTGGCGTTGGCTTCAAAGTCCATCCGGTTAAAGCGATAGCTCTGGCGGCCCCACAGCAGGGAACGGCCACCCACGTGATAACCCCGATACCAATCGAAGCGTTTTTCTTCGATGTAGGGGTTCTTCCGCTCATCCGCCCACATGCCGTATGTGGATTCATTGAGGGGATAGTCACGTTTGAGAACCGGAAACTTCTCTTTCATTTCCTGGGTGGGCTTGTCGCGATGGGGATAATCCCAGACTTCCTTGGTGGCGTTCTTGTAGTCCTTGACGTGTTCGATATTGCGACCGCGCTCCAGCAGGAGCACCTTCAGGCCTTTTTCGGTCAGCTCTTTGGCGGCCCAGCCGCCGCTGATGCCGGAACCGACCACAATTGCATCATAGTGGTTATCAGACATAACTCGTCCTCTCTAGTTATTGTTCAGTTCGTCTTGCAAGCCGTCCATCGAAATCTCGACGGCTTTCATCGGTGGCATGTCATTGGGGTAGATTTCCTGCTCGACGACATACCAGACCGGATCGCCCTCGCCTTCCAACGCTTCAATAATCGCCTGCCAGTCCAATGAGTCCTGACCAATCAAGGGTTGATGGGTGTCACTGCTATCCGCCGCTTTCTGGTTGTGCTGAAAAATGACACCGAACTCACCAAACGGATTATCCGCCCCGGTCGCTGCCTGAGCCTGATCGCGTATATCCGCATAGCGGGTCATTTGCGCTTTGAAATGCACCGTTTCAATTCTGCTCCGGTAGCGGTCGATCACCTCGGCGGGGTCCTTACCTGCAAAGTAGGTCCACCCTACGTCCAACTGCAGCAGCACATCATCGGCGGTGTTGTCCGCCAGGTAGTCCCAGAAAGTGGTGTCCTTATAGGGATCAAACTCCCGATGGTGATTGTGATAACCGGTTTTCATACCGTAGGGTTTCAACTGCTCGGCGATCCGGTTCAGGTCAGCGATCAGATCGTCTATTCGCTCCGGGTCCCAGGCGCGGGCATCCATGGGTACAATCAGTCGATCCACGCCGAGTGTGCGGTACAGTTCTATGGTGTCCGCAAAATTGGCGTCGTTGAACTGATCAACGCCCACGTGCGCGCCGCTGACTTCCAGGCCAAGAGAATTCAGGTACGCTTTGAAAGCCTCTGGCTCGCCCGTGAATTCCCCCAGATTTCCGGCCAACTCAATGCCATCGAACCCCATATCCGCCAGATCTTCCAGGGTGCCTCTGATATCCTCTGAGACCTGATCTTTGACCGACCACAGCTGAACAGAAGTGCCAGCATGACGTTCTTCATCGGCGTTCGCTATCGAGGCCGAGACCGCCAGCGCCGCACCGACCAACGCCAGGACAATACGATTCATTACCTGCTGCCTTGATGACATAGGTTGTTCTCCAGTTCACGGGGGTTAGAGTTATGGGTTCACTTTTAGACCGCCCAACATTGTCAGCCTTCCGATTTGACTGACTCCGGAGTGTCCCTTAAAGACAGCTCAATGACGCCACTACCGGTCCGCCGATGGTCAATATTGAAATTCTCTTTCAGTGCCAACAGCAATCCGTCAACGTCGCCCGCCTTGTACAATCCGGCTATGCGAACGTCCCGGATGCGTGAATCAACCACCTTGAACGTCGCCGGGGTATAGCGGCTGAGTTCGTTGAGCGCTTCCCGAAGAGTTTCTCCACGAAACACCAGATTGCCATCGCGCCAGGAGAGGCGGTCATTGATCAACGTCGAGTCGACCTCTTCAACAGCCAGCGCCTGGCTGTCCCGTACGGTCAGCTTCTGACCGCGAACCAGGTCGCGGACCTGATCAGCCAGCTCTGATACGTCATCGCTGTGCGGCAGCGGTTTAACCCGAACCCGCCCCTCGGTGACAATCACATCAACACTTTCGTCTTCTTTGAGATAGACATTGAACGCCGTGCCCACCGCTTCCACGACATTGCTGCCTGCCCGCACGCGCAGGGGGCGCTGTTTGTCGTGAGCGACTTCAACATGCAGCTCCCCCCGGTTGAGCACCAGCAGGCGCTCCTGATCACTGTAGGTCACCGAAACCTGCGTATTGGTATTGAGTAACATTCTGGTGCCGTCCGGCAGGTTGACCGTTGAGTGAGCGCCAACCCCGGTTTCGTAAAGGGTGTCTGAGGTCTCGAGATTGCTCAGTGCCGGTCCCTCGGAGTTCGCCCCACTCCAGGGTGACATGGGCAACAGCAAATTGACGGCAAACACCACTGCCAGAATGGATGCGGCGACCGCCCATACCGTGCGTCCCACCGCCCGCGAGCGCTGCTGCTGAGCCACCGGGGGATCAAACAGCTCCGACAGGACCGACAGGCTGTCCATGCGGTCCCAGAGCTCCGCCATTTCCAGCAGGCAGTCACGATGACCGGGATTGACGTCGAGCCAGCGGCGCAAGGCGGCAGTCTCTTCTTCAGACAGACCGCGATCAAGACGCGCTACCCACAGGCTCGCATCCTCATACATCTGCTCTTCTGTCTGAAATTGATAAATATTACTCATCACTTTATCTCCTGGCTCTTGAACGAGCCCGGATTCCTGTTCACATTGGCCGAAGCCTGTTTCATGTATTTCCTGCACCGGCTCATGCCCGTGGCAATATGCTTCTCAACGGTGTTCTCGCTGATATTCAGGTTCTGGGCAATCTCTTTCTGGGAGTATCCGTACACCTTTTTCAACACAAAGGCTCGTCGACACTGCAGGGGCAGATGTCGAACCGCCTCACAAAACTGTTCAAACTCCTGTTTGGCCGATACCTGGCTGTATACCTGGTCAACATCATCGGTAGCCCAATCCAGGTTTACGCTGTCATCTTCCATACTGACGCCCACCCGCGTCTCGGCCCGCTTGAGATGATCAAGCGCCAGGTTGCGGGCCGTCCGGTACAGAAACGAGCGAGGGTGCCGGATCTGCTCGGTCTGCTTGACCGCGCAAATTCGGACATAGGTTTCCTGGACGATGTCCTCTATCTCCTTGGGAGGCACCAGCCGGGAAACAGCCCTTATCAGCCCTTTTCTGATCGAAAGGTATACGTTCTCCAAGCTCTCTTTATTTGTCATACTTATTTTCGCGTCTATGGTCGTATCACGCAATCCCCGCACAGCCGACGCCGGGGCTCGTTGTCTGTAGGACGACCGTGAAAGCAAAATCCGCCATCTGGCGCCTCCAGATTATCACCAAATCGGCTAGGGATCCGTCATCGGCGGTATGGTATCGGAGAAAAACACCCCGCGAATCCGGTCGGTATGGCCCCGGCGCTGGCGCCGGGAGGGAGGGAAGTCGCCGGTAGTCTCGCGCCAAGCTTCGAGCAGCCTGACGTGCTCCCGCAGTCGGTCCCGATAGGCAGGGTCACCGGCCAGGTTGTTCAGCTCCCAGGGATCCTGCTCCAGGTCGTAGAACTCGATCTCCGGGCGGGGTGACCGGAACAGTAGCGCCTGTTCCGGGCTGAGCTGCCCCTTCTGCTTGAGCTCGAACAGGGCCCGCCAGGAGGGGCTTTCCGAAACGTCCGCCGGGGAGCCGAACGGGAGGTGAATATAGGCGTTGTGGATCAGCTTGTACCGCCGAGTACGGACACTGCGCAGATGCTCGTCGGTGTCGTGCCAATTGCGCTCGCTGAAGGCCGCATCCCGGGTAAAGGGCTCCAGCCCCAGGATATGGGGCACCAGGGAGCTGCCGCCCATGTTCTCCAACGGATCCAGCCCCGCCAGCTGCAGCCAGGTCGGCGCCAGGTCCATGACGCTGATCACATCCGCCGTCCGCTTGCCTGCGGGCACTTTGCCCGGCCAGTGGAAGATCAATGGGGTTTTGACGCCAGCGTCGGTCAGGGCGCCTTTTTCCCGGGGGAAGGGGGCGCCATTGTCGCTCAGGAACACCACCAGCGTCTCCTCGGCCAGGTTGCGCGCCGCGAGCGTGGCCATCATCCGCCCGATTACCCCGTCCATACGGGCGATTTCGTCGTAGTAACGCGCCAGGTCCAGGCGGGTTTCGGGGGTATCGGCCAACCAGGGAGCCAGAGGCAGACGCGCCGGGTCGTGGGGTTCGGGAATGGTATTGTCCTGATAGGGACGGTGCGGGTCGTCAAATCCGACCCACATGAAGAACGGCTTACCCTGCGCCGCATCAATGAACCCGTCGAGCTGATCCAACCCCGGGTCATACCACTGGAACTGGGCGTCCGCGTGTGGGCCGTAGTGGGTTTTCTGCATATGCCCGGTGAAGTAGCCAGCCTGTTGCAGCAGTCCCGGAACAATCGGGTCGCCCTCCGGCAGGGGCATGTGCAGGTCTTCGGCTCCGGTTTCGTGCGGGTAGCGCCCGGTGAGAATACTGATCCGGGACGGGCTGCACTGGGGCGTGGTCAGTATCGCGTTATCGGCGGTCAACCCTCCCCGCGCCAGACGGTCGATGTGCGGGGTCTTGATCTCCGGGTTGCCATAGCAGCCAAAGTGCCGGGCTCCGGCGTCGTCGGCCACCAGCACCAGGATATTGGGCGGGCGTTCAGCTCCCTGGGCACTCCCCAGGGGCAGTGTCAGACCAAGGGCCGTGAGGGCATTGCGGGTGAAGGCGCGACGAGTCATGGGCCATGTCATGGGGAAAGTCCTCGCGTTGGGCCGCAGCCACATTGGGCGCAGTGGTTATTATTGGCAATTCCGGGTCTGATAGTGCCAGGCTCTGTGGCAAGCATAGCCTGCTCCGTCACGCTCCGCAATCGATTGCAACCCAGGAAAATCCGGACCCGACGGGTGCTATACTGAGGGCGACATGAGCGCGGCCCAAAGGGAGATGCCCTGGCGCCTGACTTATGATTGTCATATTTCTGCAATAAGGTAGGGCCTTCGTTTTATGGCGCAACAGGGTTACACCGTGTCCAACGCGTTTTTCAATCGCGAACTCAGTCTGCTTGAGTTCCACAAAAGAGTCCTCTATCAGGCCTACGATCATTCGCTGCCATTGCTGGAACGACTCCGGTTTGTCTGTATTTTCGCCACCAACCTCGACGAATTTTTCGAGGTCCGGGTCGGTGGGCTGGTTGAGATGCTGGAGCTTAATGCCTCCAGCCCCGCCGGGCCCGATGGCCTGAGTCAGGAGCAGACCCTGACCGAGGTATCCGAGCGAGCGCATGCCCTGGTGGATGAGCAGTACCGGATCGTCAATGATCAACTTTTCCCCCTGCTGCGGGACAATCACATCCGGATTCTGCGTCGTGAGGAGTGGAACGAGGCACAGATTGACTATCTGCACGACTACTTCGAAACCGATATTCTGCCGCTGCTCAGCCCCATCGGTCTGGACCCGGCGCACCCTTTTCCGCGCATTCTCAATAAAAGCCTGAATTTTATTGTCAAGCTCGACGGTAAAGATGCCTTTGGTCGCAGCTCCGGTCGAGCCATTGTGCAGGTGCCCCGATCTCTCAACCATATGATCGAACTGCCGGAAGAATTCAGTGGCGAGGGACGAACCTTCGTTTTCGTCTCCTCGATCATTCACTACTTCATGTCGGAAATTTTTATCGGCATGACGGTGATCGACAGCTATCAGTTCCGGCTGACCCGCAACTCCGATATTTTCCTCGATGAAGAAGAAAGCGAGGACCTGCTGCGAGCGGTGCAGGGTGAGCTGGTGTATCGCCAGTACGGTGATGAAGTACGCCTGGAAGTGGCGGATACCTGCCCCAAAGAGCTCGAAGATTTTCTGATGCAGCGCTGCGAAATCAAGCCACGGGATGTCTATCGCATCAACGGCCCGGTCAACCTGAACCGATTGTCAGACCTGTTTGACCTGATCAAGGACAGCGCCTATTACTTCACCCCCTTTGTGCAGAACATGCCCCGATTGCCCAAGCGGGCCAACAGCTATTTCTCGGCGCTGAAAAAGCAGGACATCCTGCTTCATCACCCGTTCGACTCCTTCCATGCCGTGGTGGATTTTCTGCGCGAAGCGGCCACCGATCCGAACGTTTTAGCCATCAAGCAGACGTTGTACCGAACCGGTTCCAACTCGCCGGTGGTGGACGCACTGGTAGCCGCCGCCAAAGCGGGCAAAGAAGTGACCGCCATTGTCGAGCTGCGGGCGCGCTTTGATGAGGAGCAGAATGTCGCCCTGGCCGAGCGCCTGCAGCGCTATGGTATTCACGTGATTTACGGGGTGGTGGGGTTTAAAACACACGCCAAGATGCTGCTGGTGGCCCGTCGGGAAGAGAACAAATTGCGTTACTACGTACACCTGGGTACGGGCAACTACCACCCGAAAACCACCATGCTGTACACCGACTACGGTCTGATGACCAGTGACCGGGAGATCGGCGAAGACGTCTATCGGGTGTTTCTGCAACTAAGCAGTCTGGGCAAGGCGTCCAAGATGGATTGCCTGCTGTACGCGCCCTTTACCCTCCACAAGGGGATGGTGCGACGGATTCGCACGGAAAAAGAGAATGCGGAAAAGGGCAAGCCGGCGCGTATCATTGCCAAGATGAACTCGCTGTATGAAGAAGAACTCACCAACGAGCTCTATGCGGCCGCCCGGGCGGGTGTCAAAATCGATTTGATTGTGCGCGGCATCTGTCAGTTGCGTCCCGGCGTCGAAGGGTTGTCAGATAATATTCAGGTGCGCTCCATTGTCGGGCGTCTGCTTGAGCACAGCCGGGTGTTCTACTTTGAAAATGACGGCAATCCGGAGCTTTATTGCTCCAGCGCCGACTGGATGATCCGCAATATGTTTCACCGGGTGGAGACCTGTTTTCCGATCAAGCACAAGAAAATTCGCGACCGGATTATTGAGGATCTGGAATTGTACCTGCAGGACAATACCCACGCCTGGATTTTACAGTCCAACGGTAGCTACCAGAACTTGCAGCCCAAGGGCGGAGAAGAGGCAGTGGATTCTCAGGCGATTCTGTTGGACCGGTGGGCGGCGCGGCAGTTGACGTCGGTTTAGGGATTTTGGTGGATGGCGGGTGCATCCGCCGTTACCCAACCGTCACACCGCAACAATATCCAGTTGGTAACCAATATCTTTTAAATACCCCGCCTCGGTTTCCAGGTCCGCCAGGGTCAGGGGATTACTCTCCACCCACTGTCCCGGAACGCTCAACGTCAAGGTCTGTTTGTGCACACCGAACTGAATCGGTGGATTATCGGTTTTCTTCTGGGCCCGATTGAAAATCACCGCCAGCCGCAGCACGATGGCCAGCTGCACCAACTCGGCATCATCCATCGGGAACTTCTTCGCCGGGAAGCGCTTGCGGTGCGCAAGCGCGAGGGCCGCCAGTTGCGCCTGCTCGGCCTTGGAGCAACCCGCCAGGTCCACATTATCGATAATGTAGGCGCTGTGTTTGTGGTAATCGGTGTGGGAAATATCCAGGCCTACCGGGTACAGGCGGGCGGCCCAACCCAGTAACTTGCCTGCCTCGACATTGTCCATCCCCCAGGTATCGGCCACCTGATCAAGGAGAACCCGGGCGGTCTGTTCCACCTGCTCCGCTTTCGGAAGATTGACGTGGAAGCGCTTGGCCAGGGCGTCGACACTTTCCTGACGGATATCCCGGTTTTCCAGTCGGCCCTTGAGGTCGTACAACAATCCCTCGCGCAGAGCCCAATCGGCGGCGAGCATTTTTTCAATGCCCAGGCTTTCGAAAATCGAGGTCAACACAATCACCCCGCCGAGAAATACCGGTTCCCGGTCACTTGAAAGCCCTTTCAAGTTCAGATCCAGCTTTCCGTGATCCTGATAGGCCTTGATGATTTTCTTCAGACCGTCAACAGTGATGGTGCCATCAGTCCAGCCATTCTGTTCGCAGACTTTGGCCGCCGCTTTGATGGTGCCGGACGCGCCCAGTACCTCTTGCCAGCCCTGATCGAGAAAACTGTCCAGCACCGGTGAAATTTCCTGCTGGCAGGCCAGGCGCGCTTTTTTGATCAGTTTATCGGTGACCTTGCCGTCGTAGAAAAAACGCTTGGTGAGGGCCACGCACCCCATGCTCAGGCTTTCCTTGAGTTCCGGCAGCATGCCCTGCCCCAGAATCACCTCGGTGCTGCCGCCGCCGATATCCACCACCATCCGGCGTCCCTCTCCGGGGGCGATGCAGTGTGCGACGCCCAGATACACCAGGCGGGCCTCCTCTTCACCCGAAATGATTTCCACCGGATGCCCGAGTCGACTCTGGGCATCGCTCAGAAAGGCGCGGGAGTCCTCGATGCTGCGAAGGGTTTTTGTGCCGACGATCCGCACGCTGCGGGAGGGGTAATCCCGCAATCGTTCACCGAACCGGTCCAGGCAGGCCATGGCCCGGTCACGAGCCTCATCGTCCAGGCGACCGTCTTCGGTCAGTCCCCACCCCAGGCGTACAGGGTCACGCAGTTTATCGAGCAGGGTGAGCTGATCGTTTTCCCAACGAGCGACAATCATATGAAAGCTGTTGGACCCCAGATCGATGGCGGCAATGTGGCTGGCGCGGGCACCAAACAGGCGGGACAGATTGAACATCCAGTTACCCTATGCGTATTGTTCCAGTTCTTCACTGAGCGCGAGCCATTGTTCCTCGCACTCGTCGAGTTGTGCCTGGGTCTCTCCCTGAGATTTTAGCAGTTCCTGCAGACGCTGCTTGTTCTCGGCATCGTAGATCGCCGGATCGGCCAGCTCGGTTTCGATGCCGGACAGCGACTGGTTCAGCTTATCCATCTGGCGTTCCACTTTTTTGAGCTTGTCCGTCAGCGGCTTCAACTGAGCGCGGCGGGCCGCGGCCTCCTGACGTTGCGCTTTTTTGTCTTGCTGGGGCGGTGGCGCGGCGGCGCGCTCGACAGCATTATCCTCCTGGCGTCGTTGCAATAACCAGCGATAGTAGTCGTCCAGATCGCCATCAAAAGCACTCACCTGGCCGTCGGCCACCAACAGAAACTCATCCACGGTGCTGCGCAGCAGATGACGATCGTGTGACACCACCAACACGGCTCCTTCAAAATCCTGCAACGCCAAGGTCAGCGCTTGGCGCATCTCCAGATCCAGGTGGTTGGTCGGTTCGTCCAGCAACAATACGTTGGGCTTCTGCCAGACAATGATCGCCAGCGCCAGACGCGCTTTTTCGCCACCGGAGAAATGGGTAATGGGCTCAAAGGCCCGGTCGCCGTGAAAATCGAACCCCCCGAGGAAGTCCCGCACTTCCTGCTCGCGGGCCGTGGGGGTCATTCGCAGAATGTGTTGTGCGGCGGAGGCCTCCAGGTCCAGCGCATCAAGCTGGTGCTGAGCGAAGTAGCCGAGCTGGAAGTTGTCACCGGTGTGACACTCGCCACTCAACAAGGGCAGTTCACCGGAAAGGGTTTTTATCAGACTGGACTTACCGGCGCCGTTGGGGCCCAACAGGCCAATACGGGTCTCGGGCAAAATCCCGAGATTCACCTGACTCAGGATGCGTTTGTCGCCGTAGCCGATATCAGCCTCACTGAGGTTGATCAGCGGGCTGGACATTTTCCCCGCAGGCGAGAACCGGAAACTGAACGGCGAGTCGACATGGGCCGGAGCGATTTTCTCCATCCGCTCAATCGCCTTCAGGCGGCTCTGGGCCTGCCGGGCTTTATTGGCCTGGGCGCGAAAACGGCGCACATAGGCTTCCATATGCGCAATCTGCTCCTGCTGCTTTTTGAAGGCCGCGTCCTGCTGAGCGAGCTTCTCCGCCCGCTGGTGCTCATAGGCGGAATAGTTACCCACGTACAAGTTCAGTTTGGCGTTTTCCAGGGCCACAATGCGGTCGACCACATTGTCCAGAAAGTCCCGGTCGTGCGAGATGATGATCAATGTGCCCGGATAGCGCTGCAACCACTGCTCCAGCCACAGGGTCGCGTCCAGGTCCAGGTGGTTGGTGGGCTCGTCCAACAGCAGCAGATCCGAGGGACACATCAATGCCTGAGCCAGGTTCAGGCGAATGCGCCAACCGCCGGAAAAGTCAGACACTGGGCGATCACCATCCCCGGGAGCGAACCCGAGGCCGGAAAGCAACTGCTGAGCCCGGGCGGGTGCCGAGTAGGCCTGAATGTTTTCCATTTCGGCGTACAACCGGGCCAGTCGCTCACCATCGTCATGGGCGGACTCGATGGCCGACTCCAGACGCCGCAGTTCGGTATCGCCGTCGAGGACATAATCTTCCGCCCGCCGGTCCAGGGTTTCCACTTCCTGGGCCATATGCGCGACGCGCCACTGGCGCGGAATATCCCATTGGCCGCTGTCGGTCTGCAGGCGGCCCAGAAGCAATTGAAAGAAGCTGGACTTGCCGCTGCCATTGGGGCCAATGAGGCCCGCCTTCTGGCCGGGGAAAAGGGTGAGGTCCGCGTGATCGAGCAGAAACTGCCGACCGCGCTGCAGGGAAACTTGCTGTAATTGGATCATGGCGCGTATTCTACACGTTCTAGATGGCCGGCTGGCCGTTGAGTAGCCCAACAGGAAATTGGCAATGAACCTCGCCCGGCTCTATACCCATTTATGGGACTTTTCGCTCCAGCTTTACCAGCAGCCGGGGGTGGAGACCTTGTGCCTGAGCATACAGGACGGCTGGGGCGGGGATGTGAATATTCTACTCTGGCTGCGCTGGCTGGAACAGGAAGGCCTCGCCATCAACGACACCCGGCTGCGCCTTGCCCAGGCCTACATCGCCCCCTGGCGTACGGAGATCGTCGAGCCCTTACGGCGCATGCGCCAGCATATCAAGCGCCATTACGGCACGTCAGACCGGACCATCGAAGCCAGCCGTCAGGCGATGAAGGCCGCCGAACTGCAGGCCGAACAGGCCGTTCAGGCCCGACTGGAAAAACTCGCCCGCACCTGGCTCGGCAGCCAGCGCAAAGCGTCGGTGACACCGGGCGCCAACCTGACCGTCTATGCTCGAGCACTACATCTTCCCGACGACAAAGTCCGGGAGATGCTTGAGGTGCTGATCCGCGCCTGAGCCCAACACAAGCCCCAAACGCACAACGGGAGGCCTGAGCCTCCCGTTGTGCGTTTTTCCAGAGTCGTGTTTCGTTGGCCTTGCCCGGGCCTGCGGCCCGGATAGACTCAGCCCCTAGAATTTGTCATCACTGTCGAAAAAGTCGCGACCAAACAGGCTGCCCGATGCGGGACGATCCGGAACAGGCTCGGCCTTGGGCTTGCCGGTCGGCTCAATCAGCTCCGTGCTCTGGTGACCGGGAACCGGCTCATGGGGATGCTCCTGGGCCGGCTGTACCGGTGGTGCCTCCGGGTTGCGGTTCACCCCGGCGTTGCTCTCACTGGTCGCGCCCGCTGCGGGAGTGGTGCTTTCCGGTGCGGCCGGCTTCTGGGGCTCTGGTTTGGACGCTGCCTTTTTCGCAGGCGCCTTCTTCGCAGGGGACTTCTGGGCCGCGGGTGCCTTCTTGGCGGCCGGTTTCTTCGCCGCTGCTTTCTTGGCGGGAGCCTTCTTGGCCGCGGCTTTTTTCGGGGTCGCCGACTGGGTCGTGGATGCCTTGCTCGCGGCTTTTTTGGTGCTCACTTTTTTTGTGCTGGCTTTCTTACTGGCCGCTTTCTTGGCCGGCGCTTTTTTCGCCGGTGCCTTTTTGGCCGCAGCCTTCTTCTTGGTGCTCGCCTTCTTGGTGGTCACTTTCGCCGCAGTCTTTTTGGCGGCGGCTTTTTTGGTGCTTGCCTTCTTGGCGGTGGCTTTTTTGGCGGTGGTTTTCTTTGCACTGGCGCTGGCGGTTTTCTTGCGCGTACCGCGCTTGCTCGCCGCCTTCTTGTTCATTTTTTTCTCAACCGCGCGGGTCGCTTTGCGAACTTCACGCGCCAACTGATCCGCCTGTTTCTTTTCCGCCTTGGCCGAAGCCAGTGTCTGCTTCGCTACATCCAGAGTGGCTTGTGCGGTATCAACCACTTTCTGCTGGGCGACTACCGCATCGGACGCCTTGCGCAACCGCTGCTGAGCGGCGACGGTTTTCGCCTTGACCTTGCCGGCGGCGGCCTTTTTGCTGCGCAGCGTTTTCAGCTTGCGCTTGGCCGTATCCAGAGCCTTTTTGGCCTGGGCGGCGGCCTTCTCAGCCTGGGTGAGTTTTTTGGCGCGCGCCTGGTCCAGCTGCGACTGGACTTTTTCGACCTGCTTTTCCAGATCGGACACGCTGACGGTAGCTTTTTTCTTGGCAGCCATAGTGAAATTCCTGTGCAGTTGGAAAGTGAGCGATTAACCGCGTAAACCTGTGCTGGTATTGTAGTATCGTCGGGCAAAAATGTGTATGGCAGCACGCCGAATTGGGCCAGATTGGCAAAAATTTTCGCCATTTAGTGCACTCGATGGAACCTACCGGCGAAAATGTGGACCAACGGGTTCTCATTGTGGCCAGTTAGCGCCGCAAAAAGGCGCCCATTGCCCCCCGGTTTGGGTTACCATGGAGCGCTCTTTGACACCGCTGGCTAAGCGGGCAGACTGACAAACCACTATAAAAGAAGGTGCAACGCATGAAACGCAATGTACGATTGATCGCGGGCCTGCTCGGTGCAACCGCTCTGATGGTTGGCTGCAATCAGGCCGAACCCGAGAACGAACCCGCCAAACTGGAAACTCTGGAAGAAAAGGTCAACTACGTTTTCGGCACCAATTTGGCCGAAAACCTGGCTCAGGGCGGCGTGACCATTGAGCCCGATGCTTTTGCCCAGGCCCTGCGCGACAAGCGTGACGGCGTAGAGCCGCGCCTGAGCGAGGAAGAGATGCGCGAAGTGATGCAGACCTTCCAGGAGCAGGAAATGGCCCGTCGCGAAGCCGAGCAGGAAGCGGCCGCGGAAACCAACAAGCAGGAAGCCGAAGCTTTCTTCGCGGAAAACGCCAACGCTGAGGGCGTGAGTCAGACCGATAGCGGCCTGCAGTATAAAGTGCTCGAAGAGGGTGACGGCGCCAAGCCCGGAGCCGACGACACCGTGACCGTTCACTACCGCGGTCGCCTGCTCGATGGTACCGAGTTTGACAGCTCCTACGAGCGCGACCAGCCGGCCACCTTCGCACTGAACAGTGTGATTGCCGGCTGGACCGAAGCGCTGCAGCTGATGTCGGAAGGTTCCAAGTACGAGCTGTACATCCCCTCCGATCTGGCCTACGGCCCCGGCGGCAATGGTCCCATTCCGCCCAATGCCGCATTGATCTTTGAAGTTGAGCTGCTCGAAATTGACGACCAGGCCGACGCTGATAGCGAAGGCGCTGAATAACCACCGATTCAGTCCCCGTCTTAAAAAAGCCGCCTCAAAAGGGCGGCTTTTTTAATGCCCGGTAGAAACCGGTATCGATCAGTACGTCAGATCGTGCACAAAGCCATCGGAACTGAGCGCTCGATAAACGTCCGGGTTGTCGGTAAAGGCGAGATCCATCACCGCCACGGCGGTCGGATGAAAGGCTTTCCTCTTGGGCAACTGCCAACTGTACACCACCGCCCGGCGTTGCAAATCCCACAGATCGACGCGACCCGACGGCTGCCCGGTCAAGAGCCAATCGCCATCGTCACTGAAGCGCGCCACGGTCACCTGGGTGCCGCGCTTGACACGCTCCTCGGGCAGCGGCAATTCCCAGATCAGATCGCCTTCCGCACTCCACAACCTGGGGCGTTCATAGCGGGCCGCCGAGAGCAATTTCCTGCCGTCCGGACTCATCGCCACGCACTGTATGGGGGAATCATGTTGCTGGGAGACGATCGGGTCGCCGGTCTCAAGATTCCACAGGGTAGATGTTCCTTCATCGGAGCCTGTCAGGGCGCGGGTGCCATCGCCACTCAGGGCCACCGCCGATACCCGGTCACTGTGATGCAGGTTGCGGATGATTCCGCCGCGGCGGACGTTGTACAGCGAAGCGCGGTGATCGGCCAACCCCAACAGCGCGCGCTCCCCCTCGGGCCCCAGCTGGCTGACCAGAATCTCCGACGGGCTGCTCCAGTATTGTTCGGCCTGGCCACTCTGACGATTCCAGAGCACCAGGGTACGCTCATCGGTCGTGAGGGCGTAGTCACCCTCTGGCGAGAAGCTTGCGGAAGTGATCAGGGTGAGGCTGTCGGCTTTGTGATTCCAGTCATAGCGACGCTCATCCGTGTCGAGGGCCCAGAGGCTGCCGCCCTGATAGCCGGACCCGACCACCGCCCAGGCCCCGTTGCGGGACAGGGCGCCCGATTGAACACTGCGGGAGGCCACTTCCAGGCTGGCCACCGGCTCTGCCGGCCGATCACACCCGGCGAGCGTCAGCCCGAGGAGCGAGCACAGGCCCAGGCGGGAGAAGTGACGAACCACGGACGCAGCGTTACGCATAGGCGGGTCTCGCTCGTTTCAGTGATCGGGGATCAGGCCACCAGATCTTTGTGTGCGGTATGTAACACGGCAATCATGCGATCTTCAGCGGTAAACCGGGTTTCCAGGGTTTCGCCCAGTGTCGACAGATCCCGATCCAACGCTTCCAGGTCATCGGTTTCCAGATACTTGTCGTTGAAGTCCAGCACTTCCTGGGTGGTCAGGTCCACCACCTTGAACAATTGGCTGGCCTCTTTCAGCGCGTCTTCATCGTCGAACTCACGCCCTTCCTTGATCAGTTGGTCGTACACTTCAAAGTGCCCGGCCGACACGTAATCCACCATGATTTCGCACAGGTGGCGCAGTTTATGACCTCGCAACTCTTCGTCGGCCTCACCGGCCTTCATGGCGCTGAGGTCGCAAAACTGAACCAGCATTTTGCGCCGCTCTTCCAGCCAGCGATCAATGATTGTACTCACGCCGCCCCAGCGCTCTTTTGCATCTTTACAGTTGTCTAACATAACCCGTCCTTAACCGAGAGAAACATCGACGCCCGATTCAGCGCCGACGCAGGGCCTGCCACAGATGTGCAAGCCCCAGTAGTATAAATCCAATGAGCGTCCAACCGGGAATGCTGATCCCGAACAGTGACCAGGCCACCTCGGCGCAATTGCCGTCACCGGTGAGCATGACCCGCAGCGCATCCAGCAGCGGGAAGGTATCCAGAATATAATCCACCCCCGGACCACAGGCGGGCACTTCGCTGGCGGGCAGGCTCTGCAGCC
>NZ_DFTP01000058.1:996-9078 GCF_002381585.1 Marinimicrobium sp. UBA4209 | reverse complement strand
ACAGCTGGCGGCTGGATACGGCACCACCGGCGACCGCCGAGAGCACCCCCAACCCCGCATAAATACCCCGGCCGATGCGCCCCGGATGGTGTAAAAATGCCAGAAGCGCCCAGACGCCCACCAGAATGACGAAAATTCGCTGACTGACACACAGGGGACAGGGCTCCAACCCCATGGCGTGCTCCATATACAGTGCAACGGCCATCATGGCCATCACCGCGAGCAGGATGAGCAGGTTGGTCATACGAATGGTCAATGGCATAATCAGGTCTCTTGGGGCCATCACAAGGCGCTATCACTGCGCCGCCTTTAGGCTACAATGGTACGCAATAACGCCCTGAGCGCGCCACCATTTAGCGCACAGATTCCCGAATGAATCACCGGTAGGTTTCCGATGTCGATCTTCAAATATGCGTCTAACCGACCGTCGACAGGCTTTTTTCTGTCCTTGGCGCTCAGCGTCGGTCTGCTGTTGAGCTGGTCAGCCAGCGCCCAGGAGGATGAGCTGGAAGACGGCCAGCTTTATGTACCGCTAAGTGAGCCACTGGTGGTCAACTACGGCGGACCGGGGCGGCTCAAGTATTTACGGGCCGAAGTCTCGCTACGTCTCGATAAATCCCGGGACGCCAGTGTGATCCGCCATCACATGCCACTGATACGCCACCACCTGGTCATGCTGTTCAGTCGCCAGGGGGAGGAAGAGATCAATACCCAGAGCGGGCGCGAGCAACTTCGCCAGACCGCGCTGGCGGAAACCAACGCGCTGCTCGCGCAGGAGGAAGGTCGGGAAAACGTGGTCCGCGACCTGCTGTTCCGGAACTTTGTGGTTCAGCGCTAAGTCTCGGAGGCGCTGCAACCGCAGTCCTGATACTGGCGGTAATAGTTCGCCAAGTAGTCTTCAAAGCTGAGCTGATCCTCCGCCTCGACGGCTTCCTGGTCGCTCAGGGACTGTTCCGCCATTCGCACGTAGGCGGCTTGTTGCTCAGACGCCAGCGGACGCTGCAGAAACGCCTCCCGGTGCCGCTCGGCCAACCCCATGGAGTGGCGGAAGAAGGTCAGCTTGTCCCGGCGCATGTCTTCCAGAACCCGAGCCGAGGGCGTGAGGGCCGGGTTGTCCAGTTTGCGACGCTGCTGCGCCACCGCCGCCCGGAAGTGCCCGTCACCGGCACTCTGATCCAGCAGACCCGCGCAGTCATCCATCTCCCGCAACAGTGCACCGGCCCACTCGAACATCGATACTTCACCGGCCCCGCGGCACAAGTTCAGGCCGGGCTCACGGCCACGGTAGACAATCCGCGTCTGGTTTTCCTGGATGTTGCGATACTCCTGATCGTCCGCTTTCGGGCTCGGCGACAACAGACAGTGCAGCAGGAAGGCATCCAGAAAATGGATCTGCTCGGCACTGATACCCAAGGGCTCATAGGGGTTCAGATCAACGCAGCGCACCTCAACGTACTCTACGCCGCGCAGTCGAAGCGCCTGTAGCGCCGTCTCGCCACGCCGTGTGGTGCGCTTGGGACGCACGCTGCTGTAAAACTCGTTCTCGATCTGCAGCAGACTGGTGTTGAGCTGTTGGTACTCGCCGTCTGTCCCCTTCACGCCAACGGCCTGATAGGCCGGGTGAGGCTGGGTGATGGCTTTGCACAGCGTCTGAAGGTACGAGGGTAGATCGTTGTAGCAGACAATCATCTGTTGCTGGGCATCGCTTTGGTAACCCAGATCCCCCATGCGCAACGAGGTAGCGTAAGGGGCGTGCAGGGTATGCTCATCGCCCTCAAACGGCACCAGTTTGTGCGGCCGATTGCGCACAAATGAACGACAGACCGCAGGGGCGGCGCCGAACAGATAGATCAACAGCCAGGAATAGCGCCGGAAGTTGCGAATCAGGTCGAAGTAGCGCCGGGTTTTGAAATCCTGCAGGGAGCCGGTATCTCCCTCTTCGCCCTGCAGGGTGCGCCAGAAATCGTCCGGCAGCGAGAAGTTGTAATGGACTCCGGCAATGGTCTGCATGACCCGCCCGTAGCGGTGGGCCAGCCCCAGGCGGTACACGGTTTTCATCTTGCCGCTGTTGGAGCTGCCATAGAGCGCCACCGGCACCCCTTCCTCGCCCTTGAGCGCACAGGGCATGCTGGCCGGCCAGAGCAACTCCCGGTCCAGCACGCTATAGGTGTAACGGTGAACATCATCCAGCTGCTTGAGCAATGCATCGACCCGGGTGAACGGCTCGGTAATGAACTCAAGCAGCGCTTCGCTGTAATCGGTGGTGATATGCGGGTGTGTCAGCGCCGACCCCAGCCCTTTGGGGTGCACCGCCTGGGACAGTTCACCCTCGGGCGTCACCCGCAGACTCTCTTTTTCCACGCCCCGGCGAATGCCGCCCAGCGTCTGATTGGCGGTTGACGCGAAGTGCGTCAGAAGATGGCGGAAACGCTCGGATTGGGACAAGGTTGGCTCCTTTACAGCACGAACCGGCCGGTATTGAAAACGCGTTAGTCTTGCGCCTCTTGGGCGGACTCGGAGGGCTCAGGTGACGCTTCCGGCGCCGGCTCGGCACTGTCCGCCCGGACCGGCTTCACTCGGGCCCGCGGCGGGGGCATGTCATCCACCGCCAGCACCGGAAGACCACGCTCATCGGGCTGACAGGGCAGAATATGAATCCGCTGTTCGAAATCCTTGGCGCTCACTTCCACCTTCAGATTGATGGCCTCGTCCTTGTGGGGTGTCTTGTACAGGGCACCGCGGTCCCGACCGTCCAGCCAATCCTTCTGTTTACCCAGAAAATACCCATGCTGATTGCGCAAAATGTACAGCTCTGTCATTGATCACCTTGCAGTCGTCACTCAACGTCACAGGACGGAGGGGCGTGCGGAATCTGACCTCCGCCGAAACGGGAATTGTTCAGTGTTAGGGCCCCGAGTGCAAGGGGTTTTTGCCAAACCGTCGGTCTGGCTGCCGCCACCTCCGGTCCGTCATACCTCAAATGGGTGATGCCCCTCTACCCCACCTGTACTAGACTGCCGGGAGGAGTTTAGCGACAGCTTCGCGCCGGAGCCGCTGTTCCGCTCCATCGGCAGCGACAGGGACCCGTCCGGACCAGGATTCGGTACCGACCTCTCATAATCATATTGGAGCCAGATCATGCTTGTATTCATTCGAACCTTACTGTTGAGCTTCGCCCTGATAACGCTGGCCGCTTGCGGCGGCGGCAGCAGCGGCGGTGACACCCCACCCACCAACGACGACGGCGGCGGCGATACCAATGACGACGATGGTGGTGACACCAACGACGATAGCGATGGTGACGACGGCACCGATGATGACGGCGGGGACGACGAGCCCACCGCCGGCAGCCGTACCGGCACCTTTGTCGACAGTGCTGTTGCGGGAGTGACGTTCACCAACGCTCCCAGCGGCGTCACCGGCACCACCGACGCCCAAGGCCGGTTCACCTTTGAGCCGGGCGATACCGTGACCTTCTCCATTGGTGATCTGAGCTTCCCCCCAACCACCGCACGCGGCGTCATTACGCCTCTGACCATTGCCGGCACCGATGACCCCACTGATGTGGTAGCGACCAATATTGCCCGCCTGCTGCAGACCCTCGATTTTGATGGGGATGCCAGCAACGGCATCGATATCGCCAGCCAGGCCGCCGACTTCGCCACGGCGGTGGATTTCTCGGCTGAGGATTTCGATGATCAGGTGGCCGACCTGGTCACCAACTCCGGCAGCGACAATGCCACCCTGGTTACCGCCGAAGACGCTCGGGCTCACCTACAGGCCTCAATCGACAATGTCCGGGACCAGGCCGTGGGGAGCTGGTATTACGTGGACACGTCAGCGGCGGATCCTGAAGAACAGTTTGTCATCGTGCTGACCCTATTAGCCGACGGTCGCTTCGCCATCTTCAATGACGAGGACTGGCCCGAAATGGATGGTTTCGAAGTGGGTGAACTCGACTGGAACATCAACAATGGCCAGATCACCCTGTCGAACGTGCGCGACTACAACGGTGAGATTGGCCTGTCCGGCAGCACCTGCGCCTCAGAGGAAGACAGCCTGTTCACCTTTGACCTGGTAACTGGCGACAACCCCGGCGACGACAAGCTGTTATTGGGCGCCGACACCGGCGTCGGAGAAGGTTGCGACAGCGAAGGCGACGGTGCCGAAGTCATTGAGTTTACCCGCCTCTACAGCGACACCGACGGCCGGGTGGGCACCTGGAGCATTGATACCGAGACGGAATTCGTTCTCATCCACCTGTTTGAAAGCGGCCTGTACGCCATGCTTCAGGAGTCGCCAATGGATGATGCAGGACAGACAGGTATAGAGCGCGGCCAATACACCATCGACAGCGACACCGGCGCCGCCACGTTCACCCAGGCGACAGACACCAATGGCGAATGGGGCCTTTCACACCCCTGCCCCGGCACGGCTCCTGGAGTACGGGATTGCTTGGATGGTGGCGGCGATACGATTACTACCATCAACTTCAATGCCGAGACCAACCAGCTGGTGCTGATTGAAAGCCTGGAAACAGAAAACAATGGCGGCGAAGAGCAACCTATTCTTTTTGAAAGAATAGGTCCGACTGGCGTATCAGTAGGCTCTGGTGGTGGCTCTGGTACCGACGGCGGTGGCGACGACGACACGCCCGCGGCAACCGGTGGGTCCTACACACTGACCGAAACCCTGGTTTCGATCACCGGCCCCACCATCGACGATCCCGTCAGCGGTCCGGGGTACGACGTGTACTGCGCCGATGAGACGGTGGGCGATACCCTGGAAGAGCAGATTCAACTGGAACTGGACGCGGCCAATGGGTCATTCGTCTTAACGTCAGGCACAGGCGATGACACTGACTCCATCACCGGCACATTGACGGCGGAGGGCCAACTGAGCTTTTTTGAGCCTGTGTCAGAACATATACCACAGGAAAACTTCGTCAGCAGCGACAGCAGTGACTTTGTCGGTTATTACGACCCCGACGCCAGCAATATCAGCGGAACTTGGATAGAGGTGCGGCAAACCACGTACGTGCCTGAGGACATTACGGTTGAGTGCGCCATGAACTGGTCATGGCAGCTGACCATGAACCAGTAGGCTGACACGCTTTTCTCAGGAGCATGAAGCTTCCAACCTGAAGAGACCAGTACCTCCGTGCGGAGGTACTGGTCTCTTCTCTGCCCCCGCCATTAATCCACCTCCCCTCGAACCGACGGCCATTAGGACAATACCCCACACTCTTGCCCAAAATGAAAACGTTTCTATTTTTTGACTCAGCCACTTGCCAATCACCTAAAAACGGGTCCATAATCTGCCTTATTCAGTGTCTTAACGACCATAAGCCGGAATGGCAACGTTTTCATAAACCTTTTTATGAATACTCTCATTCCGGCCGGAGCGTCGGAGCACACAGCGCTAACGGAGCGAAACCGTGTCGATCAAGCAAGTGGCCAAATTGGCCGGGGTATCCATCTCCACGGTATCCCGGTGCCTGAACAGCCCCGACCAGGTCAAACCCAAGACCCTGGCGGCGGTTCAGTCGGCTATTGAGGAAACCGGCTACACCCCCAATGCCCTGGCCCGCAACTTTCGTCGAGGCAAAACCGGGCTGATTCTGGTGGTGCTTCAATCCGTGGGCCTGCCCTTCTGGGAAGGCGTGATGCGCGGCATCAATGGCGTCGCCCGGGAAACCGGCTATTCGATCCTGATCCGGGAAACCGCCAGCAGCCAGCCCGAGCTGGACGACTACTGCAAGATGGTCATGTCCAAGGAGGCCGATGGCATCATCGTGCTCGCCAGCCCCTCGCCCATTTCCGGCACCAGCCAGTACTCCACCCAGGCACGGCGCACCCCGATCGTGCTCGGCTGCGAAAACGTCACCGACGAAATGGCCCATATCCCCAGCGTACGGGTCGACAACCGTCGCGCCGCGAGCGAGGCCACCCAGTATCTGCTCCAGCTCGGTCACCAGCGCATCGGCTTTATCGCCGGTTCGCGCGGTTCACTGCTGACCCGTGACCGGGAGCGGGGCTACTTCGATGCCATGAAAGCCAGCCCCCAGGGCGAACACCGGGAGTGGGTGGTCAACGGCGATCAGACCATCGACGGTGCTCGGCGGGCCACCCGCAAGTTGCTCAGCCTGCCGGAGGCGCCCACCGCCATTTTCTGCGCCAACGACGAAATGGCGATGGCAGCAATCTATGAAATCAAACGCCGGGGGCTGCGCGTCCCCGAAGACATTTCGGTGGTGGGCTTCGATGACACCCGCTACGCGGCCATCATGGATCCGCCCCTGACCACCGTGGTGCAGCCCACGGAAGAGATCGGCGAGCGCACCATGCGCCGGCTGATCAGCGCCATTGAGGGCCACGATATTGGCGAGGCACCGGAAATTGTGGAGCACCGATTGATTGTCCGGGACTCGACCGCACCACCCCGCGCGGATGACCCCGGAAGTAAGCGTGGTCAGCCCTCCGAGCAGACGGTCTGAATCGATCAACGCGGATTTACTGTTAGTCACCTAAACTATAAGATGGGCAGCAAGCGGCTCAAACCCAACAGACAGCACCCAACAGACAGAAAGAGTAGAACTATGTACTTTTTAGGATTAGACATCGGCAGCTCCTCGGTCAAACTGGCCGTCATCAATGGCGAAACCGGCGAACGGGTGGTGGGCGCCACCTACCCGCCCCAGGAAATGACCATCAGCGCCCCGCAGTCCGGCTGGGCGGAACAGTCCCCGGAAGCCTGGTGGGACGCCGTGCGTCAGGGCTGCGCCCAGATGTGGGCCGAGCACCCCGAAGCGAAAGACAAGATCGGCGCCATCGGCATCTCCTATCAGATGCATGGCCTGGTGGCGGTGGATGCGCAGGGCGAGGTATTGCGCCCCTCGATCATCTGGTGTGACAGCCGCGCGGTCGCCACCGGCGAGAAAGCCTTTGAGGAACTGGGTAAAGACTGGTGCATGGAGCACCTGCTCAACTCCCCGGGCAACTTCACCGCCGCCAAGCTGCGCTGGGTGCAGGAAAACGAGCCGGATACCTACGCCAAAATCGACAAGATTCTGCTGCCCGGCGACTACATCGCCTACAAACTGAGCGGCGAGTGCACCACCACTGCCTCCGGCCTGTCCGAAGGCGTGTTCTGGGACTTTGCCGAAAACAAAGCCTCCGAAAAACTGCTCAAGCACTGGCATATCGATCCAAGCCTGTTGGCCAAACAGGTCCCGAACCTGGGCGTGCAGGGCGAAGTGAACGAACAGGCCGCCCGCGAACTCGGCATCAACCCCGGCACCAAAATCGCCTTCCGCGCCGGCGACCAGGTGGCCAACGCCATGAGTCTGAACGTGCTGGAGCCGGGCGATGTGGCCACCACTGCCGGCACCTCCGGCGTGGTCTATGCGGTCACCGACAAGAACATTGCCGACCCCGATCAGCGCATCAACACCTTCCGCCACGTCAACAAAGGCGAGGCCGAAGTGCACAAGGGCCTGCTGGCCTGCATCAACGGCGCCGGTCGGATGAACAGCTGGCTGCGCGGCGTGCTGAGCGCCGGCGGTGAAGTCTCCTACCCGAAACTGAACGAGCTGGGCGAATCTGTGGAACCTGGCAGTGAAGGCCTGAACGTCTATCCTTTCGGGAACGGCGCCGAGCGGATCATGCGCAACAAGCTGCTGTCCGCCCAGATGGATGGCCTGGACCTGAACCGTCACAGCGTCAACCACATCGCCCGCGCCACCCAGGAAGGCGTGGCCTATGCCATGAACCTGGGTTTTGATCTGATCAAGGGCCTGGGCGCGGAAACCCGCGTGGTGCGCGCCGGGCACAGCAACATGTTTTTGAGTCCGATTTTCAGCAGCGCCTTTGTGAACCTGACCGGCGCTCCGCTGGAGCTGTATCAGACCGACAGCGCCGAGGGCGTCGCCCGGGCCGCGGCCTGGGGTTGCGACTACTACACCTCCCGTGAGGATGTGTTCCGCACCCTGACCCGCAAGGCGATTCTCGAGCCGGAGGCAGCGCTGCAATCCCGTTATCAGGAACTCTATGGCCATTGGCGTGAGGCGGTCGAGCGCCGCCT
>NZ_DFTP01000058.1:510-958 GCF_002381585.1 Marinimicrobium sp. UBA4209 | reverse complement strand
CCTTGCCGAGGCCCGATAAGGACACCCGAAACCGGGCGGTGGCTCCACCGCCGCCCACCTCTTTTCACACAAAGCACAAAAGGTCATTACCATGAGCATCACCCTAGGCGATAAAGAGTATTTCCCCGGCGTTGGCAAAATTGCCTACGAAGGCCCTGAGTCCGACAACCCCTTCGCGTTCCAGTATTACGACGAGAACCGCGTAGTGGCCGGCAAGACCATGAAAGAGCACTTCCGCTTTGCCGTGTGCTACTGGCACACCTTCTGCGGCGCAGGCCACGACCCCTTCGGCCCCGGCCCCTTCCACTTCCCCTGGAGCGAAGGCAAGGATCACGAAACCCGCACCCGCATGAAGCTGGACGCGGCGTTTGAATTCTTCACCAAGCTGGGTGTGCCCTACTACTGCTTCCACGATGTGGACGTGATTGAAGAGGGTGATTCCCGCGCG
>NZ_DFTP01000058.1:0-390 GCF_002381585.1 Marinimicrobium sp. UBA4209 | reverse complement strand
AAACCCAGAAGCGTCTGCAGAACTGGGTTGAGCTGGCGAAAGCCAAGCAGAAAGAATCCGGCGTAAAACTGCTGTGGGGTACCTCCAACCTGTTCAGCAACCCGCGTTTCATGAACGGTGCTTCCACCAACCCGGACTTTGACGTGGTCGCTTTCGCCGGCGCCCAGTTGAAAGACGCGATGGACGCGACCATTGCACTGGACGGTGAGAACTACGTGTTCTGGGGCGGCCGCGAAGGTTACATGAGCCTGCTTAACACCGACATGAAGCGCGAGCAGGAGCACCTGGCCCGCTTCCTGACCATGGCCCGTGACTACGGCCGCAAGAACGGCTTCAAGGGTAACTTCCTGATCGAGCCCAAGCCGATGGAGCCGACCAAGCACCAGTACG
>NZ_DFTP01000059.1:12081-12381 GCF_002381585.1 Marinimicrobium sp. UBA4209 | reverse complement strand
TGTTTGAACTCGGCACCCAAAGGGGCATCCCCTCCATCAACGTTGCCCTGGGCCCGATAGGCACCCACCGAGTAGGAGAAACCGCCGATGTACTGATCCTGCTTGTCGTCAAAAATATTCCGGAACCGGGGCAGATAAGTGCCGGTGGGGCGACGGCCGTAATAGTAACGGTCTTCCAGCCCCTCCACCTCGGCACTCGCCCGGGCGCGATAATTGTGATCCATCAGGTAGTGACCCAGCACCCCACTGTCGTTACCCAGACCGTTGGGGAAGCGCTCGGAGGTGGAGTTTTTCAGAATC
>NZ_DFTP01000059.1:0-11997 GCF_002381585.1 Marinimicrobium sp. UBA4209 | reverse complement strand
TCAGGGTGCTCGCATTAACGAAAATGATGCGCGCGAAATATTCGGTCACCGCCTTGGTTTCGGCATCGATCACCCGGACGCCAGTGGCACGCTGTTTCTGCTCGTCGTAAATGATGGAGTGCACCACCGAGTGTGGACGCATGGTCAGGTTGCCGGTGGCCGCGGCAGCCGGCAGGGTTACCCCGTTGCTGCTGAAATAACCGGTAAACGGGCAGCCCCGGGCGCAACGGGCCCGGTACATGCAGGGCCCGCGTCCATTGTGATGTTGCGACAGGTTGGCGGTGCGGGACATCACCAGATGGCGATTGGGGAACTGGCTTTCGATGGACTGCTTGAAGTGTTTCTCCACCGCATTCATTTCCATCGGTGGCAGGAACTCCCCATCGGGAATCTGCGGCAGGCCGTCGCGGTTGCCACTGATACCGGCAAACTTTTCCACGTGGCTGTACCAGGGGGCAAGGTCCTGATAGCGGATGGGCCAGTCCACACCGACGCCGTTGCGGGCGTTGCTCTCAAAGTCGAAATCGCTCCAGCGCTGCACCCAGCGAGCCCACATCAGCGACTTGCCACCGACCTGATAACCGCGAATCCAGTCAAAGGGTTTGCTTTGCTGGTAGGGGTGCTCGGCGTCTTTGACAAAGTGATGGGCGGTCGCCTGATTGACCGCGTAGCAGCGCGACAACACCGGGTTGGCGGCTCTGAACTCCGCGGACATCTCCCCGAACAGGGGCAGGTCCCAGGCCTCTTTGTGGGCGGTGGGGTAATCTTCAATGTGCTCGATGTGCCCGCCCCGCTCCAATACCAGCGTCCGCAGGCCCTGCTCACACAGCTCCTTGGCCGCCCAACCCCCGGAAATACCGGAGCCGATGACGATGGCATCGTAGGTATGCGATTGCTTGCCCGCTCCCAGAATGGTCGCGCTGACCTTGGTTGTCGCCATAACCACACCTTATCGTTATTGATCAATTTCGGGGTACACTGCCCCCACTGGCGAGCCATTATTACCCACCTGTGCAACAAATGAAACCGGTTGCACGGTCAAAAAATGCTCGCTAGACTGACCCAACCATTCAAAATCGACAATAAAGTGAGGACTTATGGACCGGATACCGCTAGGACGACGCCATTTCCTGAAAGGCGCCGCCACCCTCGGTGCCGCCGTGGCGGCGGCCTCTACTCTGCCCGGATGTGGCAGCCTGATCGGCAAGCGCAATACCTTCGATATTTCCCTGGCGCAGTGGTCCCTGCACCGCCGCTTCTTCAGCGGAGACGCCAACCCCATGGACTTCGCGGCCATTACCCGGCAGGAATTCGAGATTGGCGGTGTCGAGTACGTCAATCAG
Source organism: Marinimicrobium sp. UBA4209 (assembly GCF_002381585.1). Lineage (NCBI taxonomy): Bacteria > Pseudomonadati > Pseudomonadota > Gammaproteobacteria > Cellvibrionales > Cellvibrionaceae > Marinimicrobium > Marinimicrobium sp. UBA4209. Next base: position 10,654 of record NZ_DFTP01000059.1, on the reverse strand, counting down.
TTCTACAAGGACAACCTCTCCGACGCCCTGGTCCAGGACCTGCGCCAGCGGGCGGACAATGAGGGCGTGCGCAGCCTGTTGATCATGATCGACGGCGAAGGCGCCTTGGGTGCCCCCACCGAAGCCGATCGGAAACAGACTGTGGACAACCACAAAAAATGGGCCGACGCCGCCCACGCCCTGGGTTGCCATTCCATCCGGGTAAACGCCCAAAGCCAGGGCAGTTACGACGAACAGCGCGAGCGCGCGGCCGACGGCCTGGTCAAGCTGGCGGAGTACTGCGAACCCCTGGGCCTGAACGTACTGGTGGAAAACCACGGCGGCCTGTCCTCCAACGCCCGTTGGCTGAGCCAGGTGATGGAAACCGCCAACCACCCACGGGTGGGCACCCTACCGGATTTCGGCAACTTCACCATCAATCGCGAGACCGGCGAGAGCTACGACAAGTATCAGGGCGTGCGCGAGCTGATGCCTTATGCCAAAGCGGTGAGCGCGAAGAGCTATGCCTTTGATGCTCAGGGTAATGAAACCAGCATCGACTTTCACCGGATGATGGATATCGTCATGGCCGTGGGTTACAGCGGCTGGGTGGGCGTTGAGTACGAGGGCGATAAGCACTCGGAAGCGGAAGGGATTATTCTGACGCGGGATTTGTTGCGGTCTATCAAGGCTGGTTGATTTTCGTTGGGCCATAGAAACTCCTAGTTTTTATGGCCCAACTTTTACTTTTTGACCTCCTGAACCTCAACACTGAGCTCGGCTAAAAACTTAAAATCACGACTGTCGTCCTTAGGACTGTACCCTGGGAATCTCGCGGCGGACCTTGAGAAAACGGTAGACGCCAATCCCCGCCATGACCAATCCACCAAAAATGGCGACCCAGGCCAGCACGTTCAGAACCGGTTGTTCCGGTAGAAACTGCAGTACCACACCACCACCGATGATGACGGACAGCGCCGTGCGTATGTAGGACAGCAGGGTACGCTCGTTGGCCAGGTGGGTGCGCTCAACCGCAAGGTGGTCGCGCAGATCGGTATCACTCACTAAGAACCTCCATAGGGGTTTCTCGCAGATAGTCAGTCATGGCTCAGGGTCTCATTGAATAGTCTGTAATGAGGGATTCGACAGGCTGTCACGATAGATGACCGTGCAATTGCGTCCTGCCGCTTTGCCTTCATACAGCGCCTGATCGGCGTGTTTCATCATTTCATTGACGCTCAGCGCCTGGCCATGACGTTGCACCGGGGTCACACCACAACTGAGTGTGTGTGCGATGGAGTGCCCCTCGTAGAGGGTCGGTGTTCGGGCAAACTCTTCCCGGATACGCTCGGCAATAGCGCGTGCCGACTGTACTCCGTCGGTTCGCACCAACAAGGCGAACTCCTCACCACCGTAGCGGATGCAGACATCGGTGTCCCGGCAATGCGCCCTAAGTAATCGGGCCACTTCTCTCAGCACCTGGTCTCCAGCATCGTGGCCGTATTGATCATTGATCTGTTTGAAATAATCCAGGTCGATCATGATCAGGTACATGGGTTTTCGGTGGGCGGAACCGCTCTCGATAAAGCCTTCGTACTCACTCTGTAACAGCCGTCGGTTACCCAGACCAGTCAGTGGGTCCTGATTGGCCAGCGCCAACGCCTTGCGCCGTTCAGTTTCGAGATTCAGGAGACGCTCTGTTAACGCGACGGTCAGAAATACCGCCTCAAGCAGGCTTCCGACCTGCAACAGTATCAGTGCGTACATACCATTGGGAACAATGCTCAGGTAAGCACTGGCCAGCGTCAGAAGCAAGCTGACGCAATACAGCAGCCAGGCGAGAAAATACCAGCGCGCGTACCGCAGGCCGCTATACCACGCGTGAGCACCGATGACTGGCAGCACGAATGCAATCACTGCCAGGGTGATAAACGCGATGTGTAACGCCGGCTCGTAGGCGCCCATCAGGCGCACAGCAATCCCCACCAGAGCCACAAACTGGATTACCTGTAAAAGACGATGGTCCAGCGGGAAATGAACACGGGTATTCAGAAATGACTTGGAGAACTGGGTCGCGCAAAGTGCGAACAATAAGAACGCGATATGGAAGCCTTCGTTGTGTCCATAAACACTGTTGGGCCAGAGGTATTGAAAGCCAAAGCCGTTCAACAGCGTCCACTTCCAGCCCGTGGCCAGTAGCAATGCCGCATAGATGAAAACGCTGGGGCGACGCAGCAGGGTTCCAATGATCAAGGCAAGAAACAACATTACGGCCAGGGCGCCGTAATAGGCACCAAACCATAGATTTTCGTACTGTACCGCCTGAGTGAATGCTTCCGGAGAATACAGGGTAAACTGAAGACTGACCGAGTCCGGCTTGTCGTAATAGACCTTCAAATAAATATCCGTGTAACTCTCACCCGCTGTTTGACCTGGAAACGCCAGGGTGCGGTAATCAATCGGGCGTTCATGAAAAGAGACCCGGTCGGACAGGTGCGCTTGCTCGAACTTCGAATCGGCTGTATCACGAGTATAAAGCTCGATGTGATCTAGGTAGGACGTCTTGTGGACCAGAATCCAGGAAACGGACTTATTGTGAGAGTTAACCAACCGGGTGCGTAACCAGTAGGCCTGGCCCGATATCCCCTGATTGATGTCGGCCCGGCGCAACGGCCGGAACCCCGCGCCGGTTCGGACCTCCTGAAAGGTCAAATCCGGTGCCGCAGACCGAAATTCGACTTGATCCACCAGAGACTGTTGAGTAAGCCCCTCAAGCTCAATGACAGGCTCCCGAGCGTGGGTTGCCGTGCTGACCAGCAGCAGGACAAGCAACAAAAGAAGCGCCCGCGGCCCGAGCGTTGCCACGGTTGTCGTAGTACGGTCTGTAATCATTCAGGGGCCAGGTTCGCAGTGCCGATACCGGGAGTATAGGCGAAAAAAAAGCGCCACCCCAGTGGGTGGCGCTCATCAGCTACAGCCCGGCTCGCAAGCGCGAGCCGTCGAGGGTCAGTAGGTGTAACGCAGGCCGAGGTAAACCTCTCGGCCAGTGGTGTTGTACTCACGCACCAGGTTCATGTCGCCCAGCGGACCGGTGGTGTACAACCGCTCGGTCTCGTTGGTCATGTTGATGCCTTCCAACGTCACCTTCAGGTCATCGGTGATGTTGTAGAACGCCGACATGTCCAGACGGGTTGGACCGGTGGTCGCTTCCTGGGCGTTGCCGTTGCTGCCATTCGGGCTGGTGATGTAGTCATCCCGGCCGTTGATGGAGCCACGGATGCCGTAGCGATCGGTCTCGTAGTACAGCGTGAAGTTGTAGCTTTCTTCCGACAGGCCCGGCAACGTGCTCACCACCGAACCGAAGTTCGCCTCGGAGCTCACGTAGGTGTAGTTGGCAATCATACCCAGGTTGTCGAACGGTGCCGGCAGGAAGGTGAACGGCTGCTGATACGCGATCTCCACCCCATCGAGCTGAGCGCCATCGCCGTTGACCGGCTGGGAGGTAAACCAGGCCGAGCCGTTGATATCCACCGCGTTGGGCTCAAACAGCGGAGAATCCGGGTCGTAGGCCGGGTAGTTGGACACGATCTGGCGCAGCTCCGGGGTGAGCGGTCCTTCCACTTCGTCACCGCTGATGAAGCTTTCGATGTCTTTGTGGAACAGGGTCACCGCCAGCAGCGCTTCGCTGTCGAAGTACCACTCCAGGCCCAGATCCACGGCGCTGGCGCGCATCGGGTCGAGGTTCGGATTACCGCGGCTGATGTTGCCGTTGATCGGGGTTACGCCGGTCACGGTGGGTGACAGGCTGCCCAGTCCCGGACGGGTGATGTTGCGGGAGATGTTGGCGCGCAACAGCAGGTCTTCTTCAATTTCCCACACGATGTTGGTCGAGGGCAGCACGTCGGTGTAGGCGTTGTCCTCGGACAGCAGGATCGCCTCACCGGTGACCGGATCTTCGGTAGCACCGCTGGAGGTCATGAACGTCCGGGCGATACGCAGGCCGGTGTTTACCCGGAAGGGACGGTCAAACACGCTGGTTTCAAAGTCCACTTCACCGTACAGGCCCATGGTCTCTTCCTGTACGTTCCAGGAGGAGGCGTCGACCGGCACCGGGGTGAATTGACCCGCACCGTAGGCGGCAATGGTGTTGTCGAAGTGGGCGATCAGGAAGTCGCGGGGAAAGCCGCCGGGCGCATCCAGGCCGCTGGCAAAGTCATCGATACCGATACCGGTCAGTGAGGTGGCCAGATCCGAGGTCACTTCATCCGGTGCATCGATGGTGCCTTCGGTCGGGTTGTAGCGCAGAGAGTCCACTTCCCGGTCGTTGTAGATAAAACCGGTTTTGAACACGGCGCCGCCCTGCTCGGTTTCCAGATCCAGGCGGAAGGTGGTGTTGTCACGATCCACCACGTCTTTGCGCAGCGTCGGGCCGGAGAAGAAGTAGTTCGACGGTTCCAGAATATCGAACCCGTAGCTCATTTCCGCAATGTCGGAATCCGCACCGAAGTCGAAGCTGAAGTCGTGACCTTCCGAGGCGGTCAGGTTGAAGCGGTACTGTTCTTCATCGTGCTCGGAGTTGGCGTTACCCAGCATGAAGCTCAGTTCGGTGCGATCGCTCAGATCGTACTTACCGGAGAACACGGTCTGCAGGAAAGTGGTTTCCGAGAACTGGCCGCGGCTTTCCGAACGCGGGGTCACGTTCTGGAAGGTACCGGCCACGATCTGACGGCCGGCGGCATCCAGGGTCACACTGGTGGGTGTGATTTCATCGAAGGTGTTCCGGAACTGGGCGAAGTAGTTGTAGGACTCGCGGTCGTTCGACAGCTCGGAACCGACGATGTCCAGACCCAATTCCAGGCGATCATTGGGGCGGAACTGGAAGGCGGCGGTCACACCGGTGCGATCCTGGGTGTTGCCGAAGTAGTCCATCCGGGGCAGGCGCGGGGTCCACATGTAGTCGAGCGGATCGTCACCTTGAGTGTATTCGGGGTGGTTGGTATCCGGGTCGGGCGTGCCGTTGATGGTGGTACCACTGGTGTCCGCCCAGCTCTGGCCGTTGGCAAACGGCGAGGTATAGCGCACGGTGCCGAAACCTTCCTGACGCACGGTGCGGGTTGAATGGGCCACCGAAAACAGCACCCCGACGGTGTCGTCCATAAAGGTGTTGCTCACCAGCGCGGCGAATCGCGGGTCGGCTTCGTCGGCGACGTTATCCACGGTGAACTGGCCGCTGACGCTGGCGTTCAGGCCGGGGTTATCAAACGGCTTGGCGGTAAACAGCTCCACGGTACTGGCCAGACCGCCCTCTTCCACCGACGCCTTGGGCGACTTGTGAATGTCGATGCGGTTGAACAGTTCCGAGGCGAAGATGTTGAAGTCCATGGAGCGGCCGCGGTTGACGCCGCCGGAGGAGTCCAGGCCGCCGGCACTGCCGGGTACTTCCATACCGTTCAGGGTACTGCGGGTGAAATCCGGGCTCAGGCCGCGCACGGTGATGCTGCGACCTTCACCGCCCTCGCGGGTGATGGCCACACCGGGGACCCGTTGCAGGGACTCGGCCAGGTTGAGGTCGGGCATTTTACCCATGTCTTCAGCGACAATGGTTTCGACGTTGTTGGCGGAATCGCGTTTGATGTCCAGCGCGCGTTCCAGACTCTGGCGGAAGCCGGTGACCACCACCTCTTCCAGGGCGCCAGCACCTTCGTCTTGGGCGTGGGCAGCGGGCATGGCAGCAGCAGCGAGCGCCAGGGCGAGCGGGCTCAGGTGGAATACTTTCATTCTCAAACTCCCTCAATGTTTATTGTTAGAACAGGGTTCTTGTATTGGAATGGCAACTCAATGGTTGCGCAATCAAATAATGGCACAGGTGTTACATGGGGTAAAGGGTTCGACGCAAAATAGACGACTTTACTTGAGTTAAGTCACAAAATACGGCTACTAAGGCATTTTGGCGCATGTAACAGCATTTTATAAATGCCAAAGGCATAAAAAAGCCAGGCCGTTATTTCAACCTGGCTTTACGGGTGTTGCTAGTGGTGTAAGAAGAACGCCGATCGATCTTAGGCGCTCATTCCCAGATCCCGGTTCACACCATTGATCAGCGCTTTGATGGCGGCCGCGACAATGTTCTTATCCTGCCCGACGCCAAACACCGGCTTGTGATCACCCACTTTCACTTCGACATAGCATACCGCCGCCACATCGGAGCCGGCTCCCAGGCCGTGCTCGTGGTAATCCACCACCGTAATGGTCTGACCGGCGTGCTCACCCAGGGCCTTGGCGGCGGCATCAATCGGGCCATTGCCGGTACCGGTCAACTCCACTTCCTGGCCCTGGAACTTGCCCAGGATCAGGGTGTTCACCACGCCGTCTTCGCCATCACTGACCCGACTGCTGGTGTACACATAAGGCGCGTTGACCTGCAGATACTCCTGATCAAACAATTTGTAGATATCGCCACTGGCGACCTCTTTGCCCGAGGTGTCACTGACTTTCTGGACCACGCCACTGAACTCGATCTGCAGACGACGGGGCAATTCATAACCGGCCTGCTGCTGAAGCAGGAAGCTGACACCGCCCTTGCCGGACTGACTGTTCACCCGCACCACGGCATCGTAGCTGCGGTTGAGGTCCGCCGGGTCAATGGGCAGATAAGGGACTTCCCAATAGCCCTCCGGGTCCTGCACCGCAAAGCCCTTCTTGATTGCATCCTGGTGTGAGCCGGAAAAGGCGGTGAACACCAACTCACCCGCATAGGGATGGCGCGGATGAACCGGAAGCTGGGTGCACTCTTCGGCCAACTGGCGGATCTGATCAATGTCGGTGAAATCCAGACCCGGGTGAACGCCCTGAGAGTAGAGGTTCATGGCCAGGGTCACCAGATCCACATTACCGGTGCGTTCGCCGTTGCCGAACAGACAACCTTCTACCCGGTCAGCCCCGGCCATCACCGCCAGCTCGGCGGCCGCCACGGCGGTACCCCGATCGTTGTGCGGGTGCACACTCAGAATGATGCTCTCGCGATTGTTGAGGTTGCGGTGCATCCACTCGATCTGGTCGGCGTAAGTGTTGGGCGTGGACATTTCCACGGTCGCCGGCAGGTTGAAAATCATCTTGCGTTCGGGTGTCGGCTGCCAGATGGCCGAGACCGCATCGCACACCTCTTTGGCGAACTCCACTTCGGTGCTGGAGAACACTTCCGGCGAATACTGGTACACCCATTCGGTGCCCGGTTGAGCTTCGGTGAGCTCTTTCACCCAGCGGGTGCCGCGCTCGGCAATCTCTTTGACGCCGGCCTTGTCGGTCTTGTAGACGATCCGGCGGAACGCCGGCGCCACGGGGTTGTACATATGCACGATGGCCCGGCGCGCGCCTTTGAGCGATTCCACGGTGCGGGCGATCAGATCCTGGCGCGCCTGGGTGAGCACCTCGACAGTGACGTCATCGGGAATGTGATCTTCCTCGATCAGGCGACGTACAAAGTTGAAATCGGTGTCGGAGGCCGACGGAAAGCCCACTTCAATTTCCTTGAAGCCGATCGACACCAGGGCTTTGAACAGGCGCAACTTGGTGTCCACATTCATCGGATCGATCAGGGCCTGATTGCCATCGCGCAGGTCGGTGCTCATCCAGATCGGCGCCTGATCAATGACCTTGTTGGGCCACTGACGGTCCGGGAGCTGAATGGGCTCGAAACGACGGTATTTCTTGGCGGGGTTGGCAATCATGGCTCGGCTCCGTTGGCACAAACTTCGGTTTAAGGCACAAACATGGGTTTAAAAGGTTGCCCGAGGAGAGCGGTGACGTTCAGCCGGGTAGGCTGTTCAGTGGGGAGCAGAACGCTGCGGGTAGCAGTGAGAGACATCCCCGGGGTGGGCTTGTGGCCCGCCGCTCATCCGTTATCAGGCATTGGGGATAGTATATGGCTTACAGGCCGCCAATAAATTGCTAAGATGACTCAGATAACGCCGGTATTGGCAATTTATGCCAACAATTTAACCGTAATCAGAATATTGTATCCCCATGACCACTAAACTCGATCGTTACGACCGCATGATCCTCGACACCCTGCAGCATCGGGGGCGGATTACCAACCAGGAACTGGCCGAAGCCATCAGCCTTTCACCCTCCCCCTGCCTACGCCGGGTGAAACAGATGGAGGAAGACGGACTGATCGATGGCTATGTGGCGCTGTTGAACGCCCGCAAGTTGGGGCTGAACCTGATGGCGTTTATTGAAATCAGCATGGACAAGCACACCCCGGACCGGTTCAGCGCCTTTGAAGATACGATTGCGACTTATCCGGAAGTGCTCGAATGTCACCTGATCACCGGCCAGTCTGCCGACTACCTGCTCAAGGTGATTGTGCGGGATATGGATGCCTATCAGCAGTTTCTGTTGCAGAAGCTGACCCGGATCGAGGGGGTGAGCGGTGTGCATTCGTCCTTCGTATTGAAAAGTCCGATTAACAGCACCGCCCTCCCCGTCGACTGATTAATGATAGTGAGCAATCACTTCCGAGGCCAGTCGTCGGTCCGGAAGGGAGTCGCCGGCAGGCCCTCGCGATTGCACAGGTTGGCCTGATCCGGGTTGTCCGCCCAGGCATAGCGTACCGCCGTCGGCCGGCGAACTTCAGCGCTCTGTACCACCACGGAATCGCCTTCGATGCGCGCATCGGCCCAGACAAAATCGCGGTCTTCGCCGGCGATGGCAAATTCGGCCAAGGGTTTACCGTTACAGGAGGCCAGCCCCGAGCCGGTATGCTCAAAGCTCAGGCGGACCTGGCGTCCATCCACTTCCATCCCGGTATAGATCGGACCAAAGGCCACCAGGTCTTCATCATAAACCACCGCCTGCGCGGCCAGGGCCAGCCGTTCACCCACGGTCTGCTTATCCAGCGGGTGAATATCGTTCCACTCGCCGACGTCTATGGCCACCGCCATACCGGTGTGGGGGACACGCAAGGTATTCAGTTGGGCTTCGCGCAGGCGGGCCCAGTCGCTGTCCACCGGCTCATCCCGGGTTTTCAGGTAGTTGGCCAGCTGCACAAAAATGAACGGCTGATCGGGCTGCGCCCACTGGCGACGCCACTCGTTGATCACCGCCGGGAAGGATTCGTTGTACTCCGCCTCGCGACCAACATTGGATTCGCCCTGGTACCAGATGACGCCCTTGATGGCATAATCGGTCAGCGGTGCAATCATGCCGTTGTACAACCCCATGGGTTTCCAGCGGATGAAGGTGGGCGGATCCAGGTTGTCCAATTGCGCACCCTGCTTGACCTTCCACTCACCGGTCAGATCGAAGGCTTCATCCTCCCGACGCAGCTCATAGGGCTTGTCTTCCACAAAACCCGGTCGACCATTCTCACTGGTCAGGCGCACGGTCAATACATTTTCACCCGCCTTGAGCAGGCCTTCGGGCACCTCGTACCAGCGCGGCGGGTATTGGTAGCCGGTTTGTCCGACGCGCTCTCCATTCAGGTAGGTCACATCCGCGTCCACCAGGCGGCCCACTTCCAGAAAGGCCGCTTTACCGGCCCAGTCTTCCGGCAGAGTGATGGTTTTGCGCAGCCACCAGACACCGTTGGCCTTGCCCTCTTCCCCCCAGGAACCGGGCAGTGTCACCGTTTCCCAGTCGCTGTCATCAACCTCCGGCTTGGCCCAGAGGGCCTCGCCGTTCTTGAAGCCGGGGTCCAGTTCGTCCCGACGCTCACGCCACTGTTGACCCCGAGCGCTATCCGCCGAGCTCACCTGCTCAATCAAGTCATCATCCCGCCAGCGCTTGGCCTCTTCCAGGTGGTGCGGGAAGGCTTTCAGGGCGGACTCACTCAACCAGGCTTCCGACGGTGATCCCCCCAGGGCGGCATTGATCACACCCACCGGCACGTCGTATTGCTGATGCAGGTCCTTGGCGAAAAAGTACCCCACCGCGGAAATACCCGGCAGGGTTTCGGGAGTCACCGACAGCCATTCACCACCGTCCAGGTCCGGCTCGGGGTGTTTGAATTGATAGCGGTCAGGGACTTCAAAAAAGCGGATCTCGGGATAATTGGCTTCGGCCATTTCCTCGGCGTAAAGCGGTTTGGTCCGGGCCATGGTCAGCTCCATATTGGACTGACCGGAGGCGAGCCACACGTCCCCCACCAGAACATTCTCCAGGGTAAGGGTGTTCTCACCTTTAACCGTCAGCTCATAGGGGCCGCCGGCTTTCATTTCTGGCAAGGTCAGCTGCCAGCGCCCGTCATCGGCGGTCACGGTTTGCCACGTGAAACCCTGAAAGTGAACACTCACTGCCTCGTCCGGATCGGCCCAACCCCATACCCGGATTTCCGTGTCTCGTTGAAGTACCATGCCATCGCTGATCAAGCGCGGCAGGGTGACTTCGGCCTGAACGGCGGCACAACTGAGCGCCGCCCCCATCATCAATGCTCCAACCCGGTATTTCATCGTTATTAAACTCTCTTTGAATTAAAGGTGGCGCCGGTACACGTCAGGAACCAGGCTGTTATAGTCGTACTGATTATAACAATCCTGTGCTCATACTCCACCTCAAAACCCTCAGCGTGAAGAAGTGCCGTAGTCACCTTTTGGATAACTTTATATTCATGTTGACAACAATAAGCGGAGCGAATTTACTCACTCCCTAGAACCCTTTGTCTAACGTCAATTACTTT
>NZ_DFTP01000073.1:0-28252 GCF_002381585.1 Marinimicrobium sp. UBA4209 | reverse complement strand
TGTAGTGGCATAGTGATTCTGGCCACCTGATTTTGAGTGTATTATCACTCACAGAGAAAGTCAGGTGGATATGATGACAAAGACGAGAAATTTCAGCCCCGAGTTCCGCTTGGAGGCAGCCCAGCTGGTGGTTGACCAGGGTTACACAGTAAAAGCGGCTTGTGACGCCATGGGCGTTGGGAAGTCTACCATGGAATACTGGGTGCGCAGACTCCGTGCCGAGCGCTCAGGTAAGGCACCACAGAAAGGTGAGGCACTCACCCCGGAGCAGCGTGAAATTCAGGATCTCAAGCGAAAGCTACGGCGGGTGGAGGACGAGAAGGAAATATTAAAAAAGGCTACCGCTCTCTTGATGTCGGACTCCGTGAGCAATTCTCGATAATCGAGCGACTTGAAGAGAGATATGCGGTGCAGCGCCTGTGTCAGGTGTTTGGGGTGCATCGCAGTAGCTATCGGGCCTGGCGTGATCGTGACAGAACGCCTTGCGAGGCAGAGCAGAAGCTGCTGGATCAGGTTGTGGAGGCTCATGCAGCCAGCAACGGCTCTGCCGGAGCCCGTAGCATTGCCAAAATGGTAACGCAGGCCGGTACGCCGCTGAGTCGTTACCGAGCTGACAGGCGAATGAAACAGCTGGGGCTGGTTAGCACGCAACCACCCAGCCACGCTTACAAGAAGGCGGAACAGCCACACTTGGATATCCCGAATCGTCTTGACCGGGAGTTCGATGTAAAGGCGCCAAATCAGGTTTGGACCGGCGACATCACCTATATTTGGATTGGGGTGTGCTGGGCATACTTTGCGGTGGTGCTCGATCTGTTTGCCCGAAAACCCGTGGGCTGGGCGCTGTCTTTATCACCGAACACGGAACTGGTCAACAAAGCGCTGACCATTGCGTATGAATCACGTGGAAAGCCACAGGACGTAATGTTTCATTCTGATCAGGGATGCCAGTACACCAGTCTGGGATTCCGGCAGCTGCTTTGGCAATACCGGATGCCGCAGAGCCTGAGTCGCCGAGGGAACTGCTGGGACAATGCACCAACAGAGCGATTCTTCAGGAGCTTGAAAACGGAGTGGGTACCGGAAACTGGATACCGGTGCTTTGACTCAGCGAAACAGTCGATCACGGAATATATGATCGGTTATTACAGCGCGCTTCGGCCGCATAAGCACAACGACGGTCTGCCGCCTAATGTGGCAGAGCAGACCTACTGGAAAACTCAAAAGACGGTGGCCTAAAACACTTGACCACTACAAATAGCGCCAAATATGGAAGTACAATTTCTTACAGTTCCGACCTTGTTTCGCAACTTCCATCTGTGCTCTAATCGGCCGATCAGTGTGTTTTTTTGGTGCGGAGGAGATATGAAGTCTATTGCAACATCCCTTATGTTTGTTGGCGATCAGGCTGGAAAAGCCGAAGAGGCAATCAGGCTTTATACAACTGTTTTTTCCAATTCTAAAATCGTTGGTGTTGAGTACTACAAAGCAGGTGAGCATGAGCCGGAAGGCTCTGTAAAGTTGGCTCGGTTTATGCTGAACGGCACGGAGTTCTTGGCACTCGATAGCCACCTCGGTCATAAGTTTACCTTTACACCCTCCATATCACTGTATGTGGAGTGCGAATCGGAAGCGGAGATCGAAGAGGCCTTTCAAACCCTGGTTGACGGAGGCGTTGAACTGATGCCTTTGGGTGATTATGGGTTCAGTGAAAAGTTTGGCTGGCTGAATGATAGATATGGCGTATCCTGGCAGCTTAGCTTGGCGAATTAGAGGTCTGATAATGTCAGTCAGCTTAGAGGAATTTCATTTCCTGCTGGAAGGCGGTAACCCGTTGTTTGAGAGTAGTATTTATGGAAAGTATTGAACATGTTCAGTACGTGAATGCCTCTCTATCCAAGGTCTACGAAGCGTTGACCACTGAGGCTGGATTGACTGAGGTGTGGACCCGAGATCTAAAATTCATAGCCCAAGTTGATGCGACCAATGAATTCCGCTTTGGAGACGAGCACCCAACAAAAATGAAGGTTTTAGAATTGGTGCCCAAAAACAAGATGGTTTGGCTCTGTACTGATTCGGATCCCGAATGGATTGGCACGAAAGTCATTTTTGAGTTAGATCAGCGAGAAAGCAAAACAGCGATCACTCTTAAACACACGGATTGGCGAGAGGTGACCGAGTTTTACCGTTTCTGTAATTACAACTGGGCGATATTTCTGTTGAGTCTCAAACAATACTGCGAAGAGGGGGCGGGAATCTATTATCAGTTGCGTAAGTTTTAGCTGAGTAATTGTCTCCGTTGTACACACCACGGAAACGGGCTGCGCTGACCTGGACCACGGAGGGGGAGCCAAAGAGGATTATGAGGCAATGAAAAAAATTCAGGCTGACAAAACTCTCTAGAGCCCGGTCTTTGTCGCTCTGGCAGCGCTCTGTTGGGGGCTGGCCGGCGGTATTGGCGGTGTGCTTACCAGCGAGGGCTGGGCGCCGCTGGTGGTGTCGTTTTACCGCGGCGCGATCGGGCTGCTGTTTGTGGCCGCCTGGCTGGCTCTTCGGCCGCGCGGCAGTGGGTTGGCCTGCCGCCAACTGTGGTTCTGGTCGGTCATTGCCGGTCTGGGAGTGGCGGGCAATTTCGCATTCTATTTTATCAGCATCGCAGAGGGCAGCGTGGCAGTCGCCGCGACCTTGATGTATTGCGCGCCGGTGTTTGTTTACCTCGTTTCTTTCACGCTGAAGCTCGAGCAACCGACCTTGCCCAAGTGGCTGGCCATTGCCATGGTGGTTGTCGGTATTGTGTTGCTCACCGGTATTTATGAAGTGGGCGCCAGCGAGGTGACGCCGGTTGCGGTCGGGGCGGGGTTGCTCTCCGGGTTGTCCTACGCGGTGTTCATTTTTGGTTTCAAATACGCGGCTCCGCACGGGAGCCCACAGGCGGTGTTACTGGTCGCTTTCGGGGTGCTCAGTGTCATTCTCCTGGTACTCAGCGGCACGGAGCAGGCGCTGGCGGTGCTGAGTGCGCCAATCTGGCTCCTGTTTGTGATTCTGGGCGTACTCGGGGCGGGCCTGTCGTTTGTGATCTACATTCGGGGTCTTAACTATACGGCACCGGCCGTAGCCTCCATTGTGGCCATGGTAGAGCCGGTCACCGCCTCCCTGTTCGGCGTGGTGCTGTTGAATGAACGCCTGGGACTCTTCCAGGTGCTGGGGCTGCTGCTGATTCTGGTGACGGTCACCGCGCTGAGCGTCTACTCGAACGTTCGCCCCGGTTACCGGCATCGCGCTGCATGATGCTCAGGGTGCGCTGCGCTTCCTTCCGATAATTTAGCCTTCACTATATTTCAATCACGCACTTTCTGGGTTACAATTGCCTAAATTTGATCGAAAATGATTTATAATGAAATCAAGTTGGCGCCCGTTTCGTCTGTGAAGGCTCGTATTCTGCCGATGTATTCTTGATGGTAGGAGAATAATAATGACAGCTCGCCCCCCGTTGTCCCGGGCGCTGAAAGCGCTTTGCGTGGGCATTATCGCGCTCTTGGCGGTTGCCGTGATTGCGGCCTCCGGCATTTTCTCCGGCGCAACCCGTGGTACCACCCTGTTTATCGCCTATGCCCAGAACAGCCAGCCGGTGATTGATGCCCTGCACCTGCTCGGTCGGCGGATTGAGGAAAAAACCGGAGGCGAGGTGAAGGTCCGCTTTTTCCCGGACAGCCAGCTCGGCGGTGAGCGTGAGCTGGTGGAATTGCTGCAAGTGGGCGCGGTGGATATCACCAAGGTGTCCGCCGGGCTGATGGAGAGTTTTTCACCCATCTACGGTGTGTTTTCCATGCCTTTCCTGTTCGAGGATACCGGGCACTTTTACCGGGTCATGGACAATCCCGACATCATGCAGCCCATCTATGCCTCCACCCGGCAGAACGGGTTTGTCGGTATGGGTTATTACGACTCCGGCTCACGCAATTTTTACGTGAAAGATGACCCGATTCGTTCCGTGGAGGACCTTGAAGGACGGAAGATACGGGTCATGCAGAGCGAGGCGGCCATCGAGATGATGCGCCTGTTGGGGGCGGTTCCGGTGGCCATGGGTCAGGCCGAGGTGTACACCGCCATGCAGCAGGGCATTCTGGACGGGGCGGAGAATAACGAGTTTGCCCTCACCATTGCCCGACACGCCGAAATCGCCAAGCACTACACCTACACCATGCATACACGGATTCCCGATGTGGTGGTCATCAGCAATATGACGCTGAACAAGCTGAACGATGAGCAGACGGCGGCGGTGTATGAGGCCATGGCGGAATCGATTGCGTTTCAGAAACAGGCCTGGAACGAGGCCGTGGCGGAAACCCGGGAGTTGGCGATTGATGAGTTCGGGGTGAACTTTATTGACGTCAAGCTCGCGCCGTTCCGCGAGGCGGTTGAGCCCATGTATGAGGCCCTGAAACAGTATCCCGA
The DNA here is from genome assembly GCF_002381585.1 of Marinimicrobium sp. UBA4209. Classification (NCBI taxonomy): domain Bacteria; kingdom Pseudomonadati; phylum Pseudomonadota; class Gammaproteobacteria; order Cellvibrionales; family Cellvibrionaceae; genus Marinimicrobium; species Marinimicrobium sp. UBA4209. The sequence goes on along the minus strand of NZ_DFTP01000073.1, from coordinate 23,797 downwards.
GCAGTATTCGCTTTACCGCGAAATCAGGTCCACAGCAGATGAGACGGAGTAGGGTATGCGCTTGATCAACGGGATTCGAACGGTGATGGACCGTGTGGTTGAGGTGGTGTGCAGTGTCTGGTTGTTGGTGATGGTCGCCATGACCTGTTGGCAGATTATCAGTCGCTATCTGTTGGGGGCTCCCAGCACCTATTCGGAGGAGTTTCTGCGTTTTTCACTGGTCTGGGTGTCCATGCTCTCAATGGCCTATGTGGCCGGTCTGCGCAAGCATGTTGCTTTTACCCTGTTTTCGGACAAGGTATCCATTCACTGGCAACACTACTGGCAGATACTGATCGAGCTGGCCTTTCTGGCGTTCGCCATTTTCATTCTCGTCCAGGGCGGATACAACGCCACCAGCATCACCATGAATCAGGTGTCGCCATCGCTGGGGCTGGCCATGGGGTATGTTTACTCGGCCTTACCGCTGGCCGGGGGAATTCTGGCGGTGTACAGCGTGCTGAATTGCATCGAGCTGTTGGAAAAAGAGTTGCGCTCGGACGAGGAGGCACCACAGGATGTTTGATGCGGCGCTGTTACTGATCGGGTCTTTTGCGTTTTTATTGGTCCTGGGTATTCCCATTGGTATCTGTATTGCGGTGTCCTCCGTGATCACCATCGCCTCGGTGTTGCCCATGGATGTTGCGCTGTTCACCACAGCGCAGAAGATATTTTCCAGCCTGGACAGCTTCTCCCTGCTGGCGGTGCCCTTCTTCATTCTCTCCGGGGTGATCATGAATTCCGGGGGCATCGCGATGCGGTTGGTGAATTTTGCCAAACTGTTCAGTGGGCATATCCCCGGCTCTCTGTCCCACACCAATATTGCCGGCAATATGATGTTCGGGGCCATTTCGGGGTCCGCCATTGCGGCGTCCACCTCGATTGGTGGCGTCATGGTGCCCATGAGCAAGAAAGAGGGCTACAGCAACCCGTTTGCCGCGGCGGTCAATATCGCCTCGGCGCCCACGGGAATGCTCATTCCCCCGACGACGGCGTTCATTCTGTATGCCCTGGCCAGTGGCGGCACCTCGATTGCGGCGCTGTTTGCGGGCGGCCTGGTGGCCGGAGTGCTCTGGGGTGCAGGGTGCATGCTGGTGACCTATGTGATTGCCCGTCGCCGGGGCTATCGCTCCGTGGTACTGGTGGAGAAGGGCGTGGCGTGGCGTGTCACGATGGAGGCGCTGCCCAGCCTGTTGCTGATCATCGTGGTGGTGGTCGGTATCGTCGGCGGTGTGTTTACCGCGATTGAAGCCTCGGCGGTTGCGGTAGCCTACACGGCCTTTCTGACCATGGTGGTTTATCGCACGGTGTCCTTTGGGGACCTGCGCAATATTCTGGTGCAGTCACTGGTGATGACCGGCATCATCATGTTCCTGTTGGGAACCTCATCGGCAATGTCCTTTGCCATGGCGATTACCGGGCTTCCGGATCTGATCAGCAGTGTAATTCTCGGGCTCTCGGAAAACCCGGTGATGGTGTTGTTGATCATTACGCTGTTTCTGTTGATCATTGGCACCTTTATGGATATTGGTCCGGCGATTCTGATTTTTACCCCCATACTGTTGCCCATCGCCCTGAAGATTGGTGTGGACCCGGTGCATTTCGGTATCCTCATGGTCTATAACCTGAGTATCGGTACCATCACGCCTCCGGTGGGGAGCGGTCTGTATGTGGGCGCCAGTGTCGCCAATGAGAAAGTTGAGCGTATATTGCCGTCGCTCATGCCCTTCTATGGAATCATTGTTCTGGTGTTGATCCTGATTGCACTGGTTCCGGAGGTCACCTTGTTCTTGCCACGGCTGATGGACTTATAGAGGTCGCCTGCACTTGAGGTGCAGCGTCTGTCATTGACTTTATTTACACGGGAAAACACATGATCCGACATATTCTTCTGGTCAAATTCAAGCCGGAGGCAACCGCTTCGGAGATCGAGAAAGTCCGCACGCTGTTCGAATCCATGACCAGCCGCGTGGAGGGAGTCGAAGCGGTGGAGTGGGGGCTCAATGACAGCCCCGAAGGGTTGAATCAGGGTTTCACCCACGCTGTTTTGATGACCTTTGCCGATGAGCAGGCGCGGCAGCGCTATCTGCCTCATCCGGAGCATGACGCGCTCAAGGCGGAGTTTGTGCCGCTGGTGGCAGACATTGTTGTGTTTGACTACTCGGTCGCGTAATTGCCACGTAACTTAAGGAGCGTGCCATGGAGTTTTTAAATAACCGCATCAACCTGACTCGTGTACCCGGCCGAGCCGCCGGTGCATTGTTTTTTATCGGGCTGACGGCCTGCAGTGCCACTGAGCAGAACCGGGACTCCGGAGAGTGGCAATCGCTGTTCAACGGAAAGGACCTGGATGGTTGGGTGGTCAAAATCCATCACCATGAAGTCGGGGATAATTACGCCGATACCTTCCGGGTGGCGGATGGCGTGATTCAGGTCAATTATGATGGTTACCAGGACGGTTTTGGCGAGCGCTTTGGTCACCTGTTTTACGAGCAGCCGTTCTCGTCCTATCACCTGAAGTTCGAGTACCGGTTTACGGATCAGTGGCTCGACGATGCACCGGGCTACGCCTACCGGAACAGCGGCATCATGTTCCATGCTCAGGACCCGAACACCATTCTGAAAGAGCAGGATTGGCCCATTTCCGTGGAGTACCAGATGCTGGCGGATCGGGACGATGGCAACCCGCGCCCGACCGGCAATATGTGCTCTCCGGGCACGGATGTGGTGTATGACGGGGAGATTGATGAGCGCCACTGCATCAACTCCACCTCGGCGACCTATCAGCCCGGCGAGTGGGTTGAGGGTGAGCTGATTGTTTACGGCGACTCGCGGGTGGTTCACCGGGTCAATGGTGAGACCGTACTTGAGTACACCCAGCCGCAGATCGGTGGCGGTGTGGTCAGTGGTTTTGACCCGGAACTCAAAGTAGACGGGCAGCCATTGACCCGGGGTTACATTGCCCTGCAATCCGAAGGGCAGGGCGTTGAGTTCAGAAACATAACGATCAAACCCCTGTAATAAAGTTCGGCCTCTGTCTCGCAATTAGCAACGACTTCACTTCTCAGGGCACCCGGCCAAGCACAGTGGCCGGGTGCCGTCTGGCGCTCTCCCCGGGAGCGCCTCTCTCCTTCGCTTCTCACGTCCCACGCCGTTTTGGCGGCTCCAAATACAAAAAAGTGTAAAGCGGTTGCACTCGGGTTTTATTAGTAATATGCTCACTTTCGCCTGTAATCGGTTACAAAAATGGTATTCAGGTAGATTGATAGGGGTCCGAAACACGGCCTATTTCGACCCAAAATGGTTAAAAATCCATCGATTTAAGCCTATAAGATGAATTTTGTGCCATATTTTGGCGCGATTCTAATGAGTATCGATGATCATTTTAGCGTCACCTCTGGGGGTCAGCCCCGACGCTGGCCGGGTATTCGGACCGATATAAAAACCCAAAGCAATTGATAGGAGAGTTCCATGTCATCCAGAACAAAGTCTTTTCAGAAGCGATTCCTGCCGGCGGTTATGGCCGCCTGCGCGGCGGGCAGCCTGACCGCGCCGACGCTGGCGCAGGACGATATGCAGATGCTGGAGGAGGTGATCGTCACCGGTGTCCGCAGCGCCCAGGAAACGGCGGTCAACGTCAAGCGCGATTCCGATTCCATTGTCGATGCCATTTCAGCGGAAGATATTGGCAAGCTGCCGGATGTAACCATCACCGACTCCCTGCAGCGCATCAGCGGTGTTCAGGTTCGCCGCAACGCCGGGGAAGGGGGATCGTTGAACATTCGAGGCCTGGGGCAGGTTTCCACCACCTTGAATGGCGAATCCTATCTGGGTGCCAATTCCATCACCACGGTCCAGCCGGATTATTCGGACATTCCCTCACAGTTGTTTTCCGGCACCCAGGTGATCAAATCCCAGACGGCCGCCAACCATCCGGGCGGCATCAGCGGTGTGGTCAATCTGGAAACCTATCGCCCGCTCGACAGCGGGTTTGATGATGGCTGGACACTCTCCGGTGCGGCGCAAGTCGGGCGGGGCAAGGAAACCGGTGAAACCGACCCTTCCGTGAACTTCCTGGCGAACTGGCGTACCGACACGGTGGGTTTTCTGGTGTCGTTCGCTCATCAGACCTCCAACCTGGCCAATACCTACTCGGGCATGAATGGCGATGCCGGCTGGACCGGTTTTGCGTCGGAGCGCGATGGAGCGGAATACAGTTGGGTCAGCGCCGACACGCAGCTTGGCGGCATGGGTGATCGGGTGACCGCTGATGGTGTGGATGTGAACGATAACGGCGTGGTTGGCGATACGTTCTGGGCCTATCAGGGTCACTCGGCGTTCAACCGAGCCTCCGAGCGTGAGCGCGATGGTTTGAATGCGGCGTTCCAGGCGGATCTGGGGAATGGTTTTGAGCTGGTCGCCGAAGCCTTCTACACCAAAATGGAAGACTACGATCGCCAGATGGGCGTCGCCTTTTCTGATAAGTGGAACCGGTGGGGCTGGGCCTACCCGAGCATCAGTACACCCAAAGGGGTTGAGATGAGCGGCGGGGAGCTGCACACCGTTCAGGAGTTTACCGGCAATGGCATGCGCCTGAAGTCCTACTCGGATGTGGGGGTGACCGAAGCGGAATCCCAGAACTTCAATCTGGAGCTGAATTACGACAACGGTGGCGCCTTTACCGGCAGCGCGCGGTTGGTCAGTGGCAGTGCCGAGCAGGAGCAACTGAACAGCTACATGGATATCGACCTGGCCAATGGCAGCCAGTGGGGTGTGGACTGCCAGCTTTACCCAGCGGGTACCGCCGGGGAGCAGGGTGACTGCGCGGAAGGGCGCCTGCAGACCAATCCGGATGGCTATCAGGGCTGGCCGGTGCTCACCGTGAACTACCAGGGGGATAACCCACACTGGAGCGGTTGGGACAACAACGCCAACCTGAATCGCGATGGTCAACCTCAGGCCGGTATCGCCAGCCGCAGTCTGCAGAGCTATGTGGACGATGTGAACAGCTATTCGCTGGGTGCTTTCGCCTCGGAGAACAACTTCCTGCGCGAAGGGGATGTGGATGTGGTCCGCTTTGACGGAAGCTACGAAATCGCTCGTGGCATGCTCGATAGCGTGGACTTTGGCGTGCGTTACAGCCAGCGCAGCGTGGACAACTTCGAGTTTGATCTGCTCTCGCCGGTGGGTGGTTGCGATGTGAAGTGGAAGGCCACCGACGTGGTGTTGAATGGCGGCGGTATTGAGGGTGCCTGCACCTACGGTGAGGGCGGCGACTATTACACCGCCGGTGTGCCGACCCCCATCTCCGGCCTCGATCCCATTCAGGTCAGCGACTTTGGCAGTGCCACGGGCATACCGCCGGTCTGGACGGTCAATCCGGAGTACATGGACGACGTGGAAGGTGTACACAACCAACTGTATCCGGGCACCCGCCGGGCGATCAATCCGGGGCGTTCCTATGGGGTCGACCTGGATGAGATGAGCACTTACATCAAAGCCAATTTCTCCCGCGGCATCATGAGCGGTAATGTTGGCGTGCGGGTGGTGGAAACCGACCTCACCGTGGATCAGAACCAGGTGGGCAGCCCACAACCCTATGGTGCCGCCAACGAGTTCCTGGGCCAGGTCAGTACCGAGCGTTCTTACAGCGATGTGTTGCCCTCGTTGAACCTGCGCTTTGATCTGACCGACGAGTGGGTATTGCGTGCCGCGGCCACCAAGACCATGGCGCCGCTGGATCTGGCTCAGTGGGGTGCGGGTCTGGCCCCCAACTACGCCATCGACGGTGAGGCGAGTAGCGATACGTACCAGCAGTTTATCGTGATCGGTGGCAACTCCGACGGTAACCCGGAGCTGGATCCCTGGCGCGCGGACAACTACGATCTGTCGCTGGAATACTACCTGGGGCCCGCCAGTGCCTTGAGTGCCGGCCTGTTCTACATCGATGTCGAAAGTTTCATCGAGAGCGGTTCGGTGCAGATGGCATTGCCGGACCAGGACGGTGTGGTGCGTCGGGAAGTGGAAGTGTCCACCAGTGTTCAGGGTAGCGGCGGTGAGCTGAAAGGGCTCGAGTTGAGTGCCAAGCTCGCCTTCGGTGACTTCCTGTATGACAGTGTGCTGGAGGATTTTGGTGCGGACGTAAACTACACCTACTCACCCAGCGAGTCCGGCAATCAGGATCTCAACGGCGGTGACCTGCCGTTCCAGGATAACTCCGAGCATGTGTTCAACCTGGTGGGTTGGTACGAGTCCGGTCCCTTCCAGGCTCGGGTGGCGTACAACTACCGCAGCGAGCGTGTAGCGGGTTACAACCAGACCTGGGGCAATGGCGCCCTGTGGCAGGAGGCGACCGGCTATGTGGACCTGTCAGCCAGTTACGATATCAATGACGCGGTCAATGTGTTCTTCAACGCGTCCAACATCACCGACGAAAAAGAGCAGTACTACCTCGAATTTCAAGATCAGTTCGCCTGGCAGTACGAGTACGAAGCCCGGTACTCCCTGGGCGTGCGCGCGACCTTTTAATCGTCAATAAAAAAACCGGCCGTCAACGCTGTTGGCGGCCGGTTTTTTTGTGTCTAATGCTTCTTGAGGCGGCGTGATTTACTCGTCGGAAGCGGGGGCGTCTGTCCAGGCTTTCAACCGCTCGGCGGTGGCTTCATCGACCACTTCCAATATCACCCGCTGGCGCTCATCGTCCACGCCCTGAATGATCACGTGTACCTGCTGATCCAGTTGGTACTGTTGAGCCTCATGGGTGATTTTCAGGCGCCTTGAATCAAATGCCGGCTTGACGTCATCTTTGGCCAACCGCACAAAACCTTCAATACCCCAGTCGTCCAGACGCACCCCGAAGCCCATGGAGTTCACCAGGGCGATGGTGCCCGTGTGTACGCTGCCAATTTTGTCGCGCACAAAATCACAGGCCAGCCACTGCTCCAACTGACGACAGGCCTGACGGCCTTTCTGAAGCTGACTCTGCAGGCTTTCAAGCAGCGCAGGTTCCGGTGGCTGGGCGGGTTGCTCGCGCAGTATCCGCTTGATGGCCCGGTGATTGTAAAAGTCGTGGTAGCGCCGGATCGGCGAGGTGACTGTGGCGTAATGGGGAAAGCCCAAACCAAAGTGCTCGCTGGCATCGGCGGACAGGGAGGCGGCCTGCAGCATCCGTTGGACAAGAGGCAGCAGGGACTCGAATTCCGGAGTATTGTCCGGGTTGACCCGCAGATCGCGCAGCAGCTTCTGGAAGTGACGCAGCGCGGTCAGGTCGCCGACCTCGTAGTCCGGAACGTCTTCGTTCAGCAGGCTGACGGCATCGTCCAGTCGTTCCGGGCGAAAGCCGACGTGGTTGGAAAAAATGCCGTGCCCGGGGTGCCGGGTGAACAGTTCCCCCGCACAGATGTTGGTGGCAAGCATGGACTCTTCTACAATCCGGTGCGCCTTGGTGCGCTCGCGTTTCTCGATGCGTTCGATTTTCTTCTGATCGTTCAGGACGAAGTAATAGTCCGGACGGTCTTCCATCATCAACGCGTGCTGATGACGGTAGTCGCTGCGTGCGGTGGCGCAGGCGTGCAGGGCTTTGAGCATCTCGACCCGCTCGGCGGGCAGGTCAACGGGGGCATCCCCACCGTCGAGCAACTCGGTGACGCCGGTGTAGCTCAGCTTGTGGTGGGAGCGGATCAGGGCCTCGGAAAACCGGTAGTCGGTAATGGTACCGTCCGGTTGGATGTGCATCTGGCACACCAGGGCCGGGCGGCGCTGATCCGGCACCAGTGAAAAGGTGTCGTGGGACAGCTCCGCCGGCAGCATGGTCACACTCTGGCCCAGCAGGTAGACGGTGCTGGCCCGGCTCGCGGCGGCCTGGTCCAGCGGGGTGCCCGGTTCGATGTAGCGGCTCGGATCGGCGATGGCGACCCAGAGGTCCCAGCCGTCCTCGCGCGCCTCCAGGTAAACCGCATCGTCCATATCCCGCGTGGTTTCGGCGTCGATGGTCACAAAGGGGCGATCGGTCAGGTCTTCCTGGTGATCATCTGCGGTGATGGGCGTCAGGTTGATGGCCTGGGCCTGATCCCGCGCCTTATCGGACCAGTCCGTCGGCAGTTCGAATTTCGCGGTGATGTAGCGGCTTTCCACTCCAGGCTCGCCGGGCTTGCCAATGGCGCTGAGAATGGTGACCTGCGCCTTGCCTTCGTGATGAAATGGATGGCGGCTGAGTTTGCAGTGAATCAGGTCGCCATCGTCGAAGCCTTTGCGCTGATTTGGAGGAATAAACAGCCAGCGGGTAAACTGGGCGACGTCAGGCTCCACAAAATGGGCCTTGCCCTTGACGCGATAGCGACCCACAAAGGTGGTGAATTCGCTGCTCAGCAGTCGCTCCAGTTGCGCTTCCAGTTGATCTTTGCGGTTGGTGGTCAGTTGGACTTCTACCCGATCGCCGGGCATGACCTTCATGGTTTCATCGGGCGGAAGAAAGGCATCCCGCCCATCATCGAGGTGGACGAACGCAAAGCGACGGGTGGTGGTGCGCACGGTTCCTTGAGCCAGGTCCTTCTCCGAGCGAAGGTTGGATTTGAGCTGAGACAGCTGTTGCAGTGCGTTCTGATCAAACATGAGAGACAACTTCAGATTGGCAGGTTCGGTTTCGGGGTCAGGCGCGATCATAACAGGAAACCCGCCCTGACGTTACCGGGGCTGGCACAATTGGCCGGCTCCATTCTCTGGATATGTAGTAGTATTGGCGCCCTATGGATACCTTGAACCAGCTCATTCTGTTTGGCGGAATGCTGTTTGTGATCAGCATTCTCGCCAGCACCCTCTCCCCGCGCATGGGCATGCCTCTGCTGCTGGTGTTCCTTATTATCGGTATGTTGGCGGGGGAAGACGGCCTCGGTGGCATTCGTTATAACGATGTTCAATCGGCGTACTTCCTGGCCACGCTGGCGCTGGCGGTGATCCTGTTCGATGGCGGCTTGCGCACTGATCGGCACAACTTTCGGGTCGGGCTGCGCCCAGCCTTGCTCCTGGCCACCGTCGGGGTGGTGGGCACAGCGGCCCTGACCGGCGCTTTTGCCGCCTGGATTCTGGGAATTGGTTGGGTTGAGGGCTTGCTGATCGGGGCGATTGTGGGCTCCACCGATGCGGCGGCGGTATTCTCGGTATTGAACATGCAGGGGCTGGCGCTCAAGACCCGGGTGGGCGCGACGCTGGAAATCGAATCCGGTCTGAACGACCCGATGGCGATCTTTCTGACCATTATTCTGGTGGAGTTCATGGTCAGCCAGCAGAGCGGTTTTGACGCCCTGATGCTGGGGCAGTTTGTCTGGCAGATGGGGCTGGGGGCTGGCATTGGTCTGCTGGGCGGAAGGATTCTCGCCTATGGTGTCGCCCGTCTGGCCCTGAGCCCGGGGTTGTACCCTCTGTTGGCCCTGTTTGGTGGCATCTCTATTTTTGGCCTGGCAGCGGTCCTGCAGGCCAGTGGGTTCCTCGCGGTGTACCTGGCCGGCCTGGTGGTCGGTAACCGACTCTCCCGAGGGCTTTACAACATCCAGCGCTTCCATGACGGTATCGCCTGGTTGGCCCAGATCAGTCTGTTCCTGATGTTGGGCCTGCTGGTATCGCCCCGCGAACTGATGCTCTATGCACCCAGCGCCGTGCTGGTGGGGCTGTTTCTGATTCTGGTCGGGCGCCCCGTGGCGGTCTGGCTGTGTCTCATGCCGTTTCAGTTCGCCTGGCGGGAAAAGCTGTTCATCAGTTGGGTGGGGCTGCGCGGCGCGGTGCCGATTGTGCTGGCCATGTTTCCCTGGTTGGCAGGCTTTGAGAACTGGCCGTTCTTTTTCAATATCGCCTTCTTTATTGTGCTGGTGTCTCTGGTTATGCAGGGCTGGACCGTGGCGCCCCTGGCCCGCTGGTTGAAGCTCGATGTCCCCACCACTTCCTCACGGGTCCAGCGGGTCGAGTTGGGGGTGCCGGGGCAGGTGGGCTACGAGTTTGTCGGCTACAAGCTGGCCGAAGGCAGCCCGGCGCTGCGCTCGCCCACCGATAAACTGCCCTTGCCGGCGGGCGCCAGCCTGTTGTGCGTCTTGCGGGAGGATCAGCCCCTGTCGCTAAAGGAAAGTCATACCCTGGAGCCGGGAGATCACGTCTACTTGCTGGCCTCCGCCACGGACTTGCCCGCCCTCGACAAGTTGCTGGTGGGGGTGGACGAGCCGGACCGGCTGTCGGCTCAGGCGTTCTTCGGGGAATTTGTGGTCACGCCCCGGGCCAAGCTGGCGGACCTCGGCATGCTCTATGGCTTTGAGGTGCCGGAGGAGATGGCCAACTGGAGTATCGCTCGGTACATCTACAGCCAGTACCGCCAGCCGGTGGTGGGCGACCGGGTTCGCCTGGGTGATGTGGAATTTGTGGTGCTGGATATGCGCGACTCGAAGCTGACTCAGGTCAGTCTGAAACTCCACCGGTAAAATCCCGTCCGATTTTTTCTTCAGAAATGTTGCGCCCGGCCGATGATTATTGGCCAGGCGTGATTTTGTCTTTTCTCGGCTACACTTTAATAACCAATCCCGATGAGGCTCAGCGTTGTACGGTGGGTGGATAGGTATTTCGATACGGTCTGTTAAACGCTGGATGTTCTTATATAGGTCTTGTTGAAGGGTTCGTTATGTTGAGTTGGTACAACAATATAAGCTTTCGATGGAAGCTGATGCTGCCTTTATCGCTTCTGGTTATTATCTTTATTGCGGTGAGCATCTACGCGGTGCGGGCAGCGAACCAGATGGGGAGCTACTCGAACACCATCGGTACCGTGAACCTTCCGGAAATCCAGCTTTTGATGCAGGCCGATCGCGACCTTTATCAGGCGCTGACCGCCGAGCGGGCCATGCTGTTAGCCGACCCGGGTAGCAGCGAAATGGATGCGCTGTATCGCGACCATCAGGATAATGCCCAGCAGACTTACGATCGCGCGATTCAGTCCTTGGACCTCTCCGAGATCGCCACCCGCGAAGAGCGGGAAACCTTCCAACAACTCTACGATCGTTGGTTTAGCCTGAGCGAGTCCATTGTTGAGGATGCTCGCAGTGCCGATCGGATGACACTCGCCTTCCTGGAGGATCGCTCCTTCGGCGAGGTGGCGGAGGCTTTCGACGCGCTTCGAACTCACCTGGACGTAGTATCCGAACGCCGCCTGGAGCAGGTTGACCGGCTCAATCAGCGGGTTGACGCGGAAGAGGCGCAGATGACCTCGATCCTTACTCTGTCGGGTGTGACGGGCACTCTGATTGCCGTGTTGGCCGCCTTGTTATTGCCCCTGGTGGTGACACGCCCTCTGAACGAAATCAGCGGCCGGATTCACGACATCGCCGAGGGCGATGGAGACCTGACGCTGCGCATCAACCTCGATCGGCGCGATGAATTGGGGCAACTGGCCGGGCATGTGAACCGCTTTATGGACCGGTTGCAGCAACTGATTGGGGATATTCGTCACACCACCGAAGACGTTTCCGTTTCCAGCGAGCAGGTGCTGCAGGCCTCCACCAGCAGCCAGAAGGCGGCGGACGATCAGGGTCAGGCCATCAATATGGTGGTGGCGGCCGTCAATGAGCTGACCGCCGCCATTCAGGAAGTGGCGCAGAATACCAACGAGACCGCCGACAGTGCCAAAAACGCATCGGGCACCACCGATGTGGGGCGCGAGCGCATTGAGCGGGCCGTGGCCAGGGTGAACAGCCTCTCGGCCCACATTGGCGAAACGGCGGAGCGCATGCGCCGTCTGGAAGAAGAAGCCAAGAACGTCACCTCCGTCATTGATGTGATTCGCGGCGTTGCGGAGCAGACCAACCTGCTTGCGCTGAATGCTGCCATCGAGGCGGCGAGGGCGGGCGAGCAGGGGCGTGGCTTTGCCGTGGTGGCGGATGAAGTTCGCACCCTGGCCAGCCGCACCCAGCAGTCCACCGAGGATATCCGCACCATGCTGACCCGGCTTCAGTCCGGCGTGCAGGAAGCGGTTGAGGCCATGACCTCCAGCAGCGAAATGACCGAAGAGGCGGTAACCGCCGCCGGGGAGGCCGGGCAATCCCTGGAGGATATCGCCGAGGCGGTACAGCGGATTACCAATATGGCGATTCAGATTGCCAGCGCCGCCGAAGAGCAGAGTACCGTCACCGCCGATATTGACAAAAATATGGTGGAGATCAACGAGCTAGCAGCACGGACACAGGATGATGCCGCGACCACGGCGAGCGCCAGTGGGCGCCTGACCGACCTGGCTTCCAGCCTGAGAGAACTGGTGGTAAGGTTCAAGGTCTGACGTTAACGAGCCGGCCCGAGTTTTCGGGCCAGGCGTGATACGAGGAGACTTCCGTGAGCGAGCCGATTGGCAACAGTCTGATACTGGTCGGTATGCCCGGCGCGGGTAAAAGCACCGTGGGGCTGCTGCTGGCGAAGGAGTTGGTCAAGGCCTTTGTGGATACCGACATTCTCATCCAGACCCAAGAGGGTAAGGCGCTTCAGGACATCATTTACGATCACGGCTACGAGTACCTGCGCAAGGTGGAAGAGCAGGTGTTATTGGAGTCGCAGTATCTCAACCATGTGATCGCCACCGGCGGCAGCGTGGTTTACAGCGACCCCGGTATGCAGCACCTGAAAAAGGCGGGCCGGATTGTGTTCCTGGACGTTCCCTTGGAGGAGCTCGAACGGCGGGTGCACAACTTTTCCACCCGGGGCATCGCCTGTGCGCCGGGACAGACCCTGGCCGACCTGTTTGAGGAGCGCCGGGCCCTGTACCAGCGTTATGCCGATATCACGGTGGACTGTGCGACCAAGCACCAGGATGAAGTGGTGTCGGAAATCATTTACCAGGAAGCGGAGCAGTTCGCTGAAATGGATGCCTGAGGCGTCCCTGCCTCTTTTCCGGCCTGACTACAGTGGCAGCTCGGTGGTGTATTTCACCTGCTTGAGCGCGAAGTTCGAGCGAATCGAGGCAACATGGGGCAGGGGGCGCAGCTTTTCATTCAGCAACTGCTCGTAATGCTCGATGCTGTTGACCACCACCTTCAATAAATAGTCGCTGTCTCCGGTGCTGGCATAGCATTCCAGTACCTCGGGGACGGCCTGTATCCCCGCTTCAAACTCCTCCAGGGCTTCACTCTGATGGCTGGTCAGGCGCACGGCGCTGTGCACCACCACATGCATTCCCACCTTTTTCGGGTCCAGCAGAGTCACTTTCCCCCGGATGATGCCTTCGGCTTCCAGCCGTTTGAGGCGGCGCCAGCAGGGCGTATGCGACAAACCAATCAGGTTGCCCAGATCGGCCATGGAGTAGTCGGCGCTGCCCTGGAGGGCGCGCAGAATTTTTCGGTCGTAGTCATCCAGATCAATGGAATCGGAGGAGGTTGATACTGACATAGTTTTTATCCTGATTATGAATTTCTCTCACTACCTATTGTAGGGGGCGCGGGCGCGGCAATCAATTAGGGCGAGTATGATCAATCAGGGGGCGGACGGCGGGCAGTTGGCGCTTGAGATCAGGCCTCTGCCCGAGGTGAGCAAAAGCCTGATTTGACGAAGGTTTTGGGGCGTTTCCGGATCAGGAAGAGAGGCTGCCACGCCCCCGGCGCCCGGCCGCAATGGGCGTGGCCGGCTCGGTCGTTTCCAGGCTGTCGCTCAAGGGTTCGGAATCCGTCAGGGGCGCTGCTGCTGGTGCGGGCGGCGCCTGTGTCTGAGGGGCCCGGACCTGCTCAAAACGTGCCTTTATACGGGTCAGCTCCTCCAGTGAGGTGCTGAGCTCCGCCAGTTGCACCTGCTTATCATCAATCTGCTTCTGGAGGGCCGCAATATCCTGCTCGATTCCCTGATGCTCACGGCGAATACGCTGCTCTTTCTGATTAGCATCCTGGAGCACATCGTCGGTGCGGATACGCGCCGATTCCAGGGTTTTACAGATGACCTCCATCAGCCGTTCATCCGGATCGTCGGGCAATTGGCGCATCAGCGCCATGGCGTCGTCAATGCTGTATCGGGTTGCGTTGCGGGCTTTGGGCTCATCCACCAGAGGCGCGTGGAAGTCGTCTCGGGTGGGTAGGTCCAGGTCTTCGTCTTCCGGTGCATTGTCCTGCTCGTGTCGGTTGAACAGTCCCATAGTCTTATCCTCTGCTGTTGGCAGGTGTCACAAGACCTAAGCATAGTCTACCGCGGACGATTTTTCCGGTGTCGCCAGCCTGTTTCAGGCTGGCTCTCCCTTGAGTTTCTGGAGGTGCTTCTGGCTCAAAGACAGAAACCGGGGCGTTGGGCCGGAGTCGTTGTAGATCGGATCGCCCAGTTCATCCTCCGCCACAACGGTCCCACCTTTTATATAGGGCATGCCGGATTCCAGCTCGCTCAAGGCGGCGGAGAGCAGGTCAGTGATCAGGCTCTCCGGGGTTTTTTTCGGGTACATCTCGCACAGTGCTTGGATGCGTGCCGCATCTTCCACCGGCAGGTGCACGGCGTAGGCCTGCTTGGTCAGTTCGCCGCGGGCATTTTTTTCCCAATGACTCATGAGTTCGCTGACTTTCATCGATAAAACCTCATTGCTGGTCAGTGTGGGCGGTCGACCGGACCCCCTCAAATTCAGTATAGAGCAGCTTTTTGCGGCCAGCTAACTCCCGATAGGGAAAAGTGGCCACCCGATGTCGGTTCCGCTACGGAACCTGCCGGTAACGGCTCCTCTATATAAGGAATGTGGGTGAAAGTCGACAAATCAAGGGTTTCCGGGGGCTGATTGTCGCCAAACGGGGCTTGTGTGACGGCTGAAAGTTACAGAATTAGCCGCATGGACCAATATTGTGCTCCCGGGGCCGTGCGTGTATCGTATGCGGTTTTTCATTGGCCATCAGTCCGCCAATCCGTACTGCTTTAGAGGAGCAACCCATGAAAGTAATCCTGCTCGGTGCCCCGGGAGCCGGTAAAGGTACCCAGGCTCAGTTGATCATGGATAAGTTCGGTATTCCCCAGATCTCCACCGGTGATATGTTGCGAGCGGCCGTCAAGGCAGGCACACCGTTGGGTTTGCAGGCAAAAGACATCATGTCGGCGGGCGGTCTGGTGCCGGACGACCTGATCATCGCACTGGTAAAAGAACGCATCAAGGCCCCGGATTGCGCCAAGGGCTTTCTGTTCGATGGTTTCCCCCGCACCATCCCCCAGGCGCAAGCGCTGCTGGATGAAGGGATCAAAATCGACCACGTGATTGAAATCGATGTGGATGATGAAGAAATTGTTTCCCGTCTGGCCGGTCGTCGTGTGCATGAGCCCTCTGGTCGGGTCTATCACATCAACCATCAACCGCCCAAAGAAGAAGGGGTGGATGATATTACCGGCGAGCCCCTGATTCAGCGCGAAGACGATCGGGAAGATACCGTGCGTAAGCGTCTGTCGGTGTATCATGAGCAAACCAAACCGCTGGTCAACTTTTACCGCGATCTGGAAAAATCCGGAAACCCGGACGCGCCTCAGTACACTCGCATTGAAGGTGTCGGCAGCATTGCGGATATTCGCGCGCAGCTGGAATCGGTGCTGCAATAAGCGAAGAATCACGTCTCCGTTTTTGCGATTGCATCAGGGCCCGCTTGCGGGCCCTGATGCGTTTTAGAGCAATGAAGAATTACCCGCGTTGCATTCCGGCAACACCTGAAACGGTTCAGTTTTACCAAAAACGTGATAAAAATTAAAAAAAAGCCGAAAAATCATCAAATAATTTGCTAAAAACTCGCAATGTGGCTAATTTTTACATAGTATTTGTGTGCAGACTGGACGCACATAGACTGTGCTCGGTTTATGATTCAACTGATGTGCAAACAACGATACGAAGTTGAGGAGAAACGTTTATGGCCAGAGTAGCAAAAAAGCGTAAGGCAACTGCCAAACGCGCCACCGCAAAACGCACCACTTCAACCACCAAAACCGTTGACGCGGCCGTGGCAAAAGTGGAAGCGAAAATCGAAAAGCTGCAGAAAGATGTTGCTGATCACGCGAAGAAAGTAGAGGCCGCTCGCAAGAAAGCGACGGCGGCAAAGTCGAAAGCCGCTACTTCCAAGCGCGCGGTTGACAAGCGTTCGGCAAAATCTGCCACCGCAGCGGTCAGCAAGGCCAATGAAAAGGCCAAGGCCGCTCGAGCCAAGGTCGCGGAAGCGCGCGTAGAGCTTGCCAAAGCCAAGGCGATGGCAACCGCAAAAGCCGCAGCCGAAGCGGCTGAAGCCAAGATTACCGAGCTGCGCGAAAATCTGGCCAAGCGTGCCGAAACCGATCTCGAAAAAGCCAAGGCTTCCTTCGAGCAGCGCTGGAGAAAGTCCCGCGAGAAGGCGGATGAGCGCAAGGTGAAGGCCGCACGCAAAAAAGCCGCTGCCAAAGCCAAAGCCGCCGAGAAGAAGGCCAAGGTGAAAATGGCGCAGGTCGAGCGTAAAGCCGCCGCCAAAGCCAAGACGAAAACCAAGAAGAAGGCCACCAAAAAGCGGGCTACCGCCAAGCGGACCGCCACCGCACCGGCGAAAACCCGGGCTCGCAAGGCGACCGCCAAGCGTGCCGGTCGTCCGCGTAAGAAGTAAGACGCGAGTCGGCGCCGCTCACTCGTCCAGTACGGGCCGGGCGGTCGCTTAGGCCAGGCGAAGCCCTGTACGGGGTCGCCTTTGGTAAAAACCCGGAACTCCCGGCCGAAATGGGCCGGGAGCCGGGTTTTTTTCGTTGTGGAGGCTTACGTGAGGTAGATCGATGCACGGCGGGGTGAAATCTGGCAGAATGCGGCGTCTTCTCTCTGGACCCACGTGACACTATGACCCGACTTCTTGCCCTCGATACCTCAACCGATGCTTGCTCCGTCGCGCTGCAGGACGGAGAGCGGATCATTTCCCGATTTGAGCTGGCCGCCAAGAGCCACACCCAGCGTTTGCTGCCCATGGTGGACGAGGTGCTCTCGGAGGCTGGGTTGGCATTGGCCGACCTGGATGCGCTGGTGTTCGGTCGCGGTCCGGGTTCATTTACCGGCCTCCGAATCTGTTTGGGGGTGGTTCAAGGGTTGGCGTTTTCACGGAGTTTGCCCGTCGTGGGCGTGTCCACGCTCGAAGCCATGGCGGTCGGTTATTATCGGCGGCATCCTGACCTGGCCAGCGCCTCCACGCCGTTGCTGGTTGCGCTGGATGCGAGAATGCAGGAAGTGTATTGGACTTTGGTCAAACCCCAATCCGGTGCCGGCGGTGTTGAAACCCTGACCGATGAAGCCGTCTCCCCCCCGGAGCAGGTCGTCGAGCTTGCCGCCGGGCACACCGGGGAGGCGGGTTTTTATGGCGTGGGGCCGGGCTGGCACTACCCGGCACTGGAAAAGCTGGCGCCATCGGCGGTGGATATGGACGTGCATCCGGACGCCCGCGATATGCTGCCGTTGGGTGCATTTGCGCTGGCGCAGGGGCAGGCGGTGTCGGCCGAGCAGGCCCGGCCCGTTTACCTGCGCGATGAAATCAGTTGGAAGAAACGCGAGCGGATTCGTTCCTGAGCCTCATCATTGTCACGGAAAGCGCTATGGACCTGTTGCAGATTGTTTTTCTGGCCCTGATCCAGGGCATTACCGAATTTCTGCCGATATCCAGTTCGGGGCACCTGCTGCTGCCGTCGGAGTTGCTGGGTTGGCCGGATCAGGGGCTGGCCTTTGATGTCGCGGTACACGTCGGAACGCTCAGCGCCGTCGTACTGTATTTTCGCCACAGCCTGGGCGCCATGGCACGGGATTGGTTGGGGCAGGTGTTTGCCCGTCGCGACAGCACCGAAGACAGCCAGCTCGCCTGGTATCTGATTTTGGCAACGGTGCCGGCGGCGCTTGCCGGACTGGTGTTTGATGGCGCGATCGAAACCCATCTGCGCTCGGTGTGGGTGGTGGCGATTACCACGATTGTATTCGGCCTGGCGCTGGGTTGGGCGGACTGGCATGGCGGGCGTGCCAAAACCGTCTTCGATATTACCTGGAAAACCGCCTTGATCATCGGCCTTGCCCAGGCACTGGCCCTGATTCCGGGCACCTCCCGCTCCGGCATCACCATAACTGCGGCGCTTTTTCTGGGGCTGACGCGAACGGATGCGGCCCGCTTCTCGTTTCTGTTATCGGTGCCGGTGATTGCGCTCAGCGGTGGCTATAAGGCCTTACAGTTGTGGCTGCAGAGCGAGCCGGCACCCTGGGGGGAACTGGTGGGTGGTGCGGCCATTGCCGGGGTCAGCGCGTTTGTGTGCATCCACTATTTCATGCACTATATTCGGCAAATTGGCATGATGCCGTTCGTCGTGTACCGGTTGCTCTTGGGGGCGGCGCTCATTTGGGTGGCGCTTTGATACCCTCGTAAACATGTCAGCGTCGAGCACGCTGTTGTCTCGATTCACTCGGTTAGAATTCATCTATGGTTGATCATTCGTCCCACGCATTCAATCGGGGCCTGCTGGAGTTTCTGCAGGCATCCCCCACGCCGTTTCACGCGGCGGAGAATATTGCGGCCCAGTTGACCCTGGCCGGCTTCCAGCCCCTTGTCGAGGGTGAGCGCTGGAGTCTCAAACCCGGTGGCAAGTACTGGGTCATGCGTAATGGCTCCTCCGTGATTGGTTTCATCTACGGGCGCGAGCCCATGGAGACCGACGGTATCCGGATGGTCGGTGCCCACACCGACAGCCCCTGCCTGAAAGTGAAACCGCAGCCGGACCTGTCCAGCCAGGGGTATGCTCAGCTTGGCGTGGAAGTGTACGGTGGTGCGCTGTTGGCCCCCTGGTTTGACCGGGACCTGTCCATGGCGGGGCGCGTCAGCTATCGCGATGGTGAGGGCCGAATCCGCAGCGGTCTGGTGGATTTCAAATTGCCGGTCGCGGTGGTGCCCAGCCTGGCCATTCATCTGGACCGGGAAGCCAACCGCCAGCGCAGCATCAACCCGCAGAAAGAATTGCCGCCGCTCCTGCTCAGTGAAATAGATGGCGTGGATCAGCCGTCCTTTCGCGAGCGGCTCAAGGCCCAGTTATTGGCTGAACAACCGTTGCTGACGGTGGATGAGGTGCTGGATTTTGAAATCAGTCTGTACGACACCCAGCCACCGGCACTGATCGGTCTGGCCCAGGATTTTCTCGCCAGTGCCCGGTTGGACAACCTGTTGAGCTGTTATGTGGGCCTGCAGAGCCTGCTGCAGGCCGATGACCGGCACAGCACGCTGTTGGTGTGCAACGATCACGAAGAAGTGGGCAGTGCCTCCGCCTGCGGTGCCAAGGGGCCCATGCTGCAACAGTTTCTGGAGCGCCTGGTGCCCGAGACGGAAACCCGTATGCGGGTGCTGGATGCCTCCCTGATGATTTCCGCGGACAACGCTCATGGCGTGCACCCGAACTTTGCCGATCGCCATGACGACAATCACGGCCCGCGCCTGAACCGGGGGCCGGTGATCAAGGTCAACGCCAACCAGCGATATGCCACCACCAGTGAGAGCAGCGCCCTGTTTCGTGACCTTGCCGAGCGGGCGGACGTGCCGGTCCAGACCTTTGTCTCCCGGACCGACATGGAGTGCGGCAGCACCATTGGGCCGATCACCTCTGCCGAAGTGGGCGTCAAAACCCTGGACGTGGGTGTGCCCACCTTTGCCATGCACTCCATTCGCGAGCTGGCGGGGCGGGACGATGCGGCCTATCTTCATCAGATCCTCAATGAATTCTATCGCTACCCGCATCCGCCGGGGCAATCATGACACCAACTGGAGGGTCTATGTCCGGGAGTTTCTATCGTTCAACGCTGGGGCGAGCGGCCTTGCCACTGATGCTTGCGGCGGCTTCGATACTGATGGCCGTCAAGGCAGGCGCCAATGGTGGCCACTTTCTGGTTGATGACGCGGCCACAACGCCACCACAAACCTGTGCCCTTGAGACCTGGGTTACGAGAATGGATCCCACCACCCGTGCGACGGTGGCGCCAATGTGCAATATTACTGGTGCCAGCGAGTGGAAGCTCCCACTGGAGTACAACCTGTCCAATGACGAGCTGACCACCATCGGGCTTGATTACAAGCGGGTGTTGTGGGCTTCGCGCAGTGGCCCGGCGCTGGCCGGCAGTGCGGGATTTCGCTACAACCGGGTGACCAGCGAAATGGACACCTACTATCTCAATATTCCCCTGAGTTTCCAGCCCATGGACAGCCTCACGCTGCACCTCAACGGTGGGGTGGAGCACGATCGGCCACTGGATGACACCTACGCCACCTGGGGCGCGGCGGCGACGTTCAAACCTGTGACCGGACCGATCTGGATTCTGGAGATGTATGACAATGATCGCCGTCAGGATCCGATCATTGCCGGCGGCGCGCGAATGAATGTCGGCAGCACCCGCTGGACACTGGACCTGGGCCTGGCCCGTGATACTCAACTGGACGAGACTGCCTATACGCTGGGGATCAACATTCCCCGTTTGTTTTGATTGCACGGTAGAAACGTTCTATGAGTCTCCAACGGGACACTTTACGGGTTTTTTCCCCTTTCGATCGCCTGTCTGATGAGTACCTGGACAAGGTGCTGGAAAAGGCCGAGTGGGTAGAGATACCCCGCGGCACACTGATCTTTAAACGGGGCAAAACCCTGGATGTGCAGCACTATCTGGTATCCGGCCGGGTCGACCTGATCGATGCCCAGTTTCAGAGCAGCAGCCTGGAGGCGGGATCGGACAATGCCAGCTTTCCTCTGGCGGATCATTCGCCCACGCAAGTGTCGGCGGTCGCCAAAACGGACGTCGAGCTGATTGTTCTGGAGCGCGACTTTCTGGATCTGGTGATGGCCTGGAGTCAGAGCGGCGATCACCCCGAGGGTGACAGTAGCGGGGCGGATGATCATGACTGGATGTCCTACCTGCTGGAGTCGCCGCTCTTTACTCGCGTACCGCCGGGCCATATTCAGCAACTGTTTGTCCGCTTCGAAGAAATCGACGTCGAAAAAGGCGAATCAATCGTGCGCGAAGGGGAGCCCGGTGATTATTTTTATGTGCTCGAGTCCGGGCGCGCTTCGGTAACCGACAAGGCCGGTCGGGTGTTGGCGGAATTGGGCGCGGGTTCCTATTTTGGTGAGGAAGCGCTGGTCGGTGATACGACCCGCAATGCCAATGTCGACATGCTGACCGCCGGGCGGCTGATGCGCCTGGAAAAAGCGGACTTCAAAACCCTGTTGCAGGAGCCGGTGGTCAAAACAATCCCGGCGTCGGAGTGGGGCGAGCGCTCCGCCTCTTTGGGCGAGTTCGTCGTTCTCGATGTCCGTCTGGTGGTGGAGCGGCGTTTCGGTAAGCTCGAGGGCAGTCGCAATGTCCCGCTCGGGCAGTTGCGCGGTGCTCTGGACGAACTCGACAAGTCCACCGCTTATGTTGTTTCCGATGATGCCGGGCGACGTAGCGATGTCGCCGTGCAGTTGCTGGCCCAGGCCGGTCTTGAGGTCTACCTGCTGACGGATGCGGCACAGCTCCACGGTCAGCCGCTCAACTGATGCGCGTCCTGCTTCTGTCCGGATACGATGCCCCCAGTCATCGTCGATGGCGGGAGCAACTGGCCGCCCGGTACCCGGATTGGCAGTGGACACAGTTGAGTCTGCCCCCGCGTCATTTCAAGTGGCGCATGAGGGGCAGTGGCTTTCTCTGGGCGTTTGAGCAGGCGAACCGCCTGCGTGAACCCTACGACCTCCTGATTGCCACCTCGATGGTGGACCTGTCGGCTCTGCGCGGATTGGTGCCCGAAGTCGCGCGCATTCCCACCCTGGTTTACTTTCACGAGAATCAGTTTGCCTACCCACAGCGCAAGCAACAGCGGGCCAATGTCGAACCTCAACTGATCAACCTGTACACGGCTCTGTGCGCCGATCAGGTGGCGTTCAATTCCAATTACAACCGGCGGACTTTTCTCGCCGGGGTGGCGGACCTGCTATCGCGGTTGCCGGACCGGGTGCCGGATACCGTTCTGGCGCAGCTGCATGCCCGCAGTCGGGTGATGCCCATCCCGATCGAGCACGACTGTTTTGTGCCGGACCGGGCGCCAGAGGACGGCCCTCTGACCCTGATCTGGAACCACCGCTGGGAATACGACAAAGCGCCGGATCGGCTGCTCAATGGTCTGCGCCGTTTTTTCGAACTGTGTCCGGAGGGAAAAGCCGGCGAGCCGCCGATTCGCGTGCACGTGGTTGGGCAGCAGTTCCGCCAGCAACCGCCGGCTTTTGAGGCCCTGAAGTCCCTGCTGGACGCTCACGGCGCTGGGGGCGCCTGGGGTTATGTGGAGAGTCGGGAAGCCTACGGCCGCCTGCTGGCCGAGAGCCATGTGGTGCTGTCCACGGCGTTGCATGACTTTCAGGGCCTGTCGGTACTGGAGGCGGTGGCAGCGGGCTGTCGCCCCCTGGTGCCGGATCGCGAAGCCTACCCGGAGTGGTTTGCGCCCGAATACGGTTACCTGAGCGATCCGGAAAATCCCGAGTTTGAGGCCCAGGCGTTTGCGGAACGGTTGCTGAGTTGGTGTCGGGCGCGGGCCCAGGGCGAATGGCTTGCTGTACCTGATATCGATTTTCTGCATGAGCGGCGCTGGCATCCGGTCTATCGGGATGAGCTGATTGGGCTGTCGCGGACTTCAAAAATCTGAGTGTCGGGTGCAAAACCGGTGTTTCAGCCTGTATCATAGCGGCCTTTCGTTCCCACCACTGAACAGCGATACGATAACGATCATGAGTAAACAGCGGGTTCTAACCGGTATCACCACCACAGGCACGCCTCATCTGGGCAACTACGTCGGCGCCATTCGCCCGGCCATCCGCTCCAGTGAACGGGACGATGCCCAATCCTTCTATTTTCTGGCGGATTACCACGCGCTGATCAAATGTCAGGACCCGGAGCAGGTGCATCAGTCCACTCGCGAGATCGCGGCCACCTGGCTGGCACTGGGTCTGAACACCGACAAAGCGGTGTTCTATCGCCAGTCGGATATCCCGGAAATTCCCGAACTCTGCTGGTTGCTGACCTGCATGGCCGCCAAAGGCCTGATGAACCGCGCCCACGCCTACAAAGCGGCCGTCGCCGCCAATATGGAAGCGGGGGAGGATCCGGACTTCGGTGTCACCATGGGCCTGTACAGCTATCCGGTGCTGATGGCCGCCGACATCCTGATGTTCAACGCCAATGAAGTGCCGGTAGGCAAGGACCAGATCCAGCACGTGGAAATGGCCCGCGATATCGCCGCGCGCTTCAATCACCATTACGGTGATCACTTCGTGTTGCCTGAAGCCAAAGTGGACGACCATGTGGCGGTGTTGCAGGGCCTGGATGGCCGCAAGATGAGCAAGAGCTACAACAACACCATTCCGTTGTTCCTGCCCGAGAAAAAACTCAAAAAGCACATCAACAAAATCAAAACCAACCTGTTGGAACCCGGCGATCCCAAGGACCCGGATGATTCCACCGTATTCCAGATCTGGCAGGCCTTCGCCACCCCGGAGCAGACCGATGAAATGCGCACCGCATTCGCCGAGGGTATCGCCTGGGGCGAAGCCAAGAAGCAGTTGTTTGAATTGGTGAATGGTCAGTTGGGTGAAGCGCGGGAGCGTTACGAAGCCTTGTTGGCCAACCCGACCCACATCGAAGAGGTGTTGCAGGCCGGCGCCGAAAAAGCCCGCAAAGAAAGCCGTGAGTTTATCGGTAAACTCCGCGAAGCAGTGGGTATTCGTCCCATTCGGTAATTATTACGGCGGATGCGGCCTTCGGCCT